>JBFYRY010000346.1:0-3669 GCA_041302025.1 Chloroflexota bacterium
TTTGTTTTTATCCGGCACGATCGCCTCCATGCAATTCGGGAACAGCCTTCGCATCCTCCGGGAGGAACGGCAGGCGCTGAATTGGATCGTCGACAACACGCCAACGGATAGCCGCTTCCTCGTGCTGACAGGCGACGCGGCATTGAGCGATCCGCTTTCGGAATGGTTCCCGGCGTTGACGGAGCGCGTCAGCCTTGTCACCGTGCAGGGACACGAATGGACTCCCGATTCACCCCTGCAGGAAAACGTGCGGGCATATAACCGGGCACAGTTGTGTCTCAAAAGCAATTCAAATTGTCTTTCCGGCTGGAATTTCGACTATCTTTACATCCGCAAGGTCAAACCGCAAAAGGAAGGCGGGGTCGAGCAACAAATTAGTTTGCTGGAAGCCTCCCTGCGCGAATCCGGTGAATATTCCGTCGTGTACGACTCGGATGCGGCAGTACTATTTGTAAAAAACGTTCCGTCACCATAAAACTTGATGGTATCCATGCCAGGGGCGGAAGAGCCGCTTTTTGGGAACTGGCTGGCGCAAAACGAATTGCAGGCTGGGTGTTATATCAGGTAGAATCACCAAAATTTTGAGGAGAAATGTATGGAAAAAGAGCGGAAGCGGGCGCAATTAGGCTGGTATTTGTACGATTTTGGAAATTCTGCCTACGCCGCAGTCATTTTGCTGGCGATCTATTCGGCATATTTCAAAGGGACAGTGGTCGGCGGGGCGGAAGGCTCACGGCTGTGGGGCATTTCAGTGGGCATCGCCATGCTGACGGCGGCGATTGTTTCGCCAATCCTGGCAGTCATTGCAGATCATTCGGCGTTCAAGAAACGCTTCTTATTATTTTTCTCCTCCCTCTCGTGGATCTTTACGGGCTTACTGTTCTTTGTCCAAAAAGGCGACGTGTTCCTCGGCATGTTCTTCTTCATCATGGCAGAGATCGGCTACCGCGCAGGACAGGTGTTTTACAACTCGCTGTTGACCGAAGTGGCGGAGCCGCATGAGATCGGGCGGGTTTCTGCGAATGGGTGGGCAATCGGTTCCGCAGGCGGAATCCTTTGCTTATTGCTGGTACTTCCTTTCATCGTACTATTCAAAGGCACCGACCTGCCCGTGCGCGGCGCGTTCGTGTTCACGGCGATCTTCTTTTTCCTGTTCGCATTGCCAACCTTCCTCTGGATCAAGGAGCGCGGCGGGCATAAACCGCTCCCGGACGGGAAGAATTATCTTACACTCGCCTTCAGCCGTCTCGGCCGCACCGTACGTTCGGTAAAGCATTTCAATGAGTTCATCAAGTTCATTGTTGCATTCCTGATCTTCAATGACGGCATCGTCATGGCGCTGGATTTCGCCGCGATCATCGGCGCGGTCCTGTACGGCATGAACCAGACGCAACTCATCATTTTAATGATCCTGGTGCAGTTCGCCAGCATTTTCGGCGCCTATCTTTCGGGCATTTACGGCGAACGCGTCGGCTTCATGCGCGCATTGATCGTTTCACTCGTCCTGATGATCGGCGCGGTCATTTGGATGCTTTTCAACCAGACCATGATCGGTTTCTTCGTCATCGCGTCACTGGCCGGTTTTGCATTGACCGGCGTGCAGGCGGTCACACGCACGATGACGGGCGTCTTTGCGCCAAAAGGACAGAGTGCCGAGTTCTACAGTTTCTTCGCCATCGCAGGCAAGACATCTTCGTTCATCGGTCCAACCGTCTATGGTTTGCTTGCCACAGGCGTGGCGTTGCGGCTCGAAGCACAGGGTATGGAAACACTGCTTGCCGAGCAAGCGGGCCAGCGCGCGGGCATCTTATCCATCGCAGTGTTCCTTGTGGTCGGGCTGGTGATCCTGTTGTCTGTCAGCGAACAACGCGCCCGCAAAGCCGCGCTCGAATATACCCCTGCTGATTAACCATGCCGCAAGGACGATTCACATCACCCGCGCGTACACTGACAAGAAGAATCCTTCATTTTCTTGCCCGCCCGGCATTCGGCATACTTACCAAACTCGAGATCAACGGCATCGAAAATATGCCCGAAAAGGGTCCGCTCATGCTGGTGGGTAATCATTTTAGTTTTGTGGACCCGGTCTGTTTCGTACGCGTCGCCCCGCCAACGCTTGAATTTGTCGGCGGGGCAGATACGCCCCATGCTCCCGTCGTCACACGCATCATCCCGTTTTTATGGGGCTACCATCCGCTGTATCGCGGCACCGGCGCAAAGGATTCGCTCAAAGCCGCCGAAGCGATCCTCAAACAGGGCGGTATTTTGGGGATATTCCCCGAAGCCGGGAATTGGGCAACCGTCCTCAGACCTCCGCGCCCGGGGACAGCCTTTCTCGCCTCGCGGACCGGCGCTTCACTCCTGCCCGTGGGTCTGGTCGGCATGAACGACATTTTTCCCGGCATCGGGCATGGACGCCGCGCCCGCATCCAGATCAACATCGGCAAGCCGTTCGGTCCGTTCCGAGCCGAGGGGCGCGGACAAAAACACCGCGAACAACTGGACGAGATCGGTCACGAGATCATGCGCCACATCGCCGAACTGCTCCCACAGGAAAAACGCGGACATTACTCCGACGATCCCGCCATCCGCGAGGCGGCAAAGGGGACTGAGATCTATCCCTGGGCTGATAAAATAGAGGGCGAAGTCGTCGGACAGGTACGCTGAGCACGCGATTTACAGGTGCAAATTACAAGTCGGTCAAACGATGTGCGGTGGAAAGATATCCACAGAACAGGCATGGTAAAGTGTGGCTAGTCTATTTGTATCGTATTCGAGAAAAGACTCTCTCGCCGCCCGAAAATTGATCGAAGCATTCAAGAAAATGGAACACGATGTCTGGGTGGACTGGGAGGACATCCCGCCCGCCGTGGGCTGGATGGAACAGATCTTCCGCGGCATCGAAGGCGCAGACGCGTTCATCTTCCTCGTCAGCCCGGATTCTGTCACATCGGAGGTTTGCAATGTGGAGGTCGGTCATGCCGCGAAGAACAACAAACGCATCATTCCGATCCTGGTCCGCGATGTGGACACAAAAAAGATCGAGGTCAACCCGACCATCGGTGACCTGAATTGGATCATGGGGCGCGAAAGTGACACGTATGAAGAGACCCTGATCCGCGTCCGCACCGCCATCGAACAGGATATCGAATGGCTCGAGGAACACAGCCGTTTGCAGTTACGCGCCCTCGACTGGCACCGCAAAAAGGAGAACAGCTTGCTCCTGCGCGGCAGTGACCTGCGCCGCGCCAAAAAAGCGGTCGCCGAGGCGGAGAAGAAAGACCCCCAACCGACACCCCTGCAAAAGACATACATCTCTCACAGCCGCCGCAATGAAAAACGCACCTGGACGCTTTGGGGATCTACAGCCATTGTTGCGGTCTTAATGACGGTGATTTCCGTCTACGCACTCATGCAACGCAACAGCGCCATCCAATTTGCAGAGGAGGCGCGCATCAACGAGTTGGCGGCAAATGAGAGCCGGGCAATTGCAGAGGTAAGCGAAAAACTGGCAATAGACAATGCAAGAAAAGCCGAGAGCGCGCGCGACCAGGCAGAGGCCGCCCGCAGCGAAGCGGAGAACGCACGCGATGATGCACAGGCGCAAAAACTGATTGCCGAAGCGCGAAGCAGTGCGGCAAAGGCACAGATCTACCAGTCGCGTCCCGG
>JBFYRY010000103.1:0-16553 GCA_041302025.1 Chloroflexota bacterium
CGATGGCATTCTGGTGGATGTGGTGTGCTTCGGGCGTTTCTACGATTTCTTCGAAAAGCGGGATGGACGCTGGGGGATCGTCCGCCGGCAACCGATCTATGAAAAAGACCGGCTGGATCTTGTCGATCCGTCAGCGGTTCTTCATCTGGACCCGGACCTGCTTGCCCGTTTCCCTGAAGGGTATCGCCACCTCGGCTATTTGCAATCAAAGAATGGATTTACGGTCAAGGATGGTCTTCCTGGCTTGCATGGACCCGAAGTGGAGAAATTATATGATGAAGGGAAGGCTTGGTTGGATGGTTCAAAACGACCCGGTGAACCGTTGTAAGTTTTCCAATAGAAACTGTCTGCGTTAATTTTACTTTATCAATTGATTGTGGCAAAGTTCATCAAAGCGTCTCATTCCTCCACATCAGGATTAATCAGATATAGCGTGGCATCCTCGTCTTCCTGAACTCCATCAAGCGTTGGAAAAGTAAATCTATTGGAAACAACCCGGGTTCTGGGTTGCAACTCCTTTTTGAGTTTCTTTTCAAGTTTCGCAAGAGCATCCGGCATCAAATAACACATAACGACATCTGCCTCGCTTAAGTCCTTTGTAAATAAATTTCCAAAAATGATTCGAACGTGTTTTCGTTGAAAAAGTATCGTAATCAGAAACTGACACCAGAGATACCGCAACGGATCGATCTCAATCCCAACTGCACGGGCATGGTAGCGCATGGCCGCAGTGAGAACCATCCTGCCATCTCCACAACCAAGATCATAGACCACATCCTTTGGACCGACTTCAGCCATTTCCAGCATTCGACGGACCATCTGCATGGATGATGGGACCCAGGGTCCTCCGACAGTTCGTGTCCAGTAGAGCGATATGACGATCAGAAGTAAGGGAAGAACGTCCAGATATGATTTGAAGTATCCTGAGAAATCGATCATACGCAATGGTCCCGCGAATCAGAATTCATCTTGCTTGAATTGACAGCCAGCGCTGCAATCTTGTGCTGTCGTGATAATCTTGAAAATGAAAAGAGCAGCCTGTTCTAAAAGCTGCTACTTTTCCGATGGTGATTTTCATTCCTTGCTAAACGTTAGAAGTTTATCGCTATCGCTCTTGCGGACATTGACAATTTCAACATAGCCTAATTTTTCGATTTCCTTGCGGATCTCGTCTTCGTTGCCGCCGCGTTCCTTTACGTCTATATAACCGTAATCGGGATTTTCGTTGGAGATCGCCAGGGACACTATAAAACTGCCTGCGTTTGATAATGCCTGGATAAATGGCGCGAGATGACCTTTTTGATTTGGCATCTTGGCTTCAATGCGTGTACCCGGTTCGCCTCCGCCGGTTATTTCAACGAAGGTTCTGAAAATATCGGCTGCGGTAATGATGCCAACAAGTGTTCCATCCCTCATTACCAGTAGTGAGTCGATTTTGTTTTTCAGCATGAAATTTGCCGCGTTGGTGGTGCTGCAAGATTCATCGACCGCGAAAACCGGGCTGGTCATAATACTTCCCATTGTGACGTTGTCCAGCAATGATGCGATCTCAAAAACATTGAGCGTCGTCACAGGGGATGGCGTTGCACGCAGCATACCACCGGTAGTAACAATACCAATTGGTTTACCTTTATTATCCACAATAGGTAAATGATTGATATTGTTTTTCTTCATCAAGCGTAAAGCTTCGTTGTAGTTGGTCTCAAGATTCGCTACGATCGGATTGGGGGTCATTCGATTTTTAACGCGCATGGTTTTATTTACTCCTTTTTCATGAAGACGTTTTTCTATTTCACTCGATTTAATTTGCCATTGCCCGCGATATTTACTACCCATTTTTCGGGCGCTGATCTGGTTTTCCGCTACCATTTGTCGGATGCGGGCGGGCGTGACGCCAAGGCGATCAGCTGCTTCCTGGGTGGAAATCCATTCTTGCTCCGTCATTGCATCTCCTTGCGCTAGCGCAAATTGTTATGTAAATTCTATCACTTACGCTAGCACAAGTCAAGATCGATCTTGTCTAGGTCATTGAAAGAATGGATCTGACAAATTTACAAAGTTTGCAACCTTCCATTCCAATATGGAATAGGTTGTATCATTAAATGAATTGATGTTTCATAAAAACATCTCTAATATATATATAGGGTTTGTGTAAAAGGTTACAGAATAAATAATTGGTTTGAAGAAAATATGCTTATAGTGATGATTACGCTTTTAGAGGTAAAACCAATAGAATAAATTGTGCTGAATCCGAAAAGGCTAACCTACCGTGAGGTAGGGGCGCAAAGTCATGGATCTGTCCCGTTATGGATACACCCCTACTGCGTCTCAGACTGCCAGACTGCCGAAGGTTCTTTCCCTTTGGCAGTTTATTTGTTTAAGGAAGGAGGCAACCTGCTACAAACGAAATTGAAAGAGTGTCAGGCTATTCATTACAGCATAACCAGATGGTCAGGCTACTAGGAACAAACTGATTAACAAGGAGAATTGACTATGAAAATAAAAAAACTGCTGACGATCATAGTAGCTATCGTGTTGGTGCTAGCACTCCTGCCCACTATAGCGATGGCTGAGAACGATCCCCTGTCCCTGCCCTCCATGCCGACTGCAACGCTAAATGTTACGGTGGACGGCACCCCCTTGACCCTAACCTACTATAAGGTTGTCTATGTGGCGAACCCTGTTGCTGCAAAGAGCGGCGCAACTACCACCTTTGACTACGAGACGATGAACATCTATGTGCCGTCGAATGCCACAGAGGCTTCCCCCATCATTCTGCAGGTCAGCAACAGCGGCTGGAGGCCCAGCAAGGTGCCCAATCCAATCGTGAACGGTACAAGTTATGTAAGCACCACCAACCAGATAGGCGCGGCGTTCAAAGCGGGCTACATCGTCGTGAGCGCCGGCACACGCAGCCGCAGCCTGATGGATTTGAGTGGCGCCTATGTTGGCCACGCCCCTGCGGTGGTTGTGGATGCCAAAGCCGCCATCCGCTACCTGCGCCATAACGACGCAGCCATGCAAGGTACCACAGACCGTATCATCATCACCGGAACCAGCGGCGGTGGCGGTCTCTCGGTTGCCATCTCGGCCAGCGGCAACAGCCCGGACTACTATCCCTATCTGTACGCGATTGGTGCCGCAGGTGTTACCTATGATGCACAAAGCAATACCTACTCATCCACCCTCAACGACGATGTGTTCGGAACGATAGCCTACTGCCCGATCACCGACTTGAATCATGCGGACGCAGCCTATGAGTGGATGTACAACGACATTAGGACGGAGCTCGGCAACTACTCCGCAGATCAGATGGCCGCCTCTGAATGGCTGAAGGAGGACTATGTCCCCTATTTCAATCGTCTCGGCCTGAGGGATGAGAACGGAAAACGTCTGCCCGCCGACCACCTGGCCGGCGCCATCACGGCCATTGTCGAGAAGGAAATCGAGGAAGCGTATGTTGAAGTCGGCCCGACACAGATGGCTGTCGACATCAATGCCCTTACATACAAGGACAGCACTTGGTACTCGATCGACGCGAACGGCCAGGCGACCCTGGATCTTAACAAGTACCTGTATTTCGTAGTACAGAACAAAGCCTTGAAGACCCCCCCGGCGTTCGACAACTATAAGTCAGTACTTCAGGGCGCTATGAACGAGTCCGACCTGGCTGGTACCCCGGCACAGGAATACAGTGCCTTTTCAGAGTGGGCCTGGAACCACAACGGTGTCCCCGGTGACGGCATCGGTGCCGAGGATACCGGCTTATTGTGGCGGGATTACATCCAGACCGACGCCGGCGAGGCGGTGGTAAAGCAGATGGATATGGTAAACCCAATGCCGTACCTGGTCAGTGACACCGAGGGCGACAGCGCACCATACTGGTACTACCGTCATGGGATGATCGATCGAGACACATCCTTTGCGGTGGAAGTTGCCATGTACTATGCTGCCCTGAACGCCTGGGACATTGATAATCTGAACTTCGAACTCGCCTGGCTGAAGCCCCACTCAGGCAACTACGATGTACCCGAGGCCTATGAGTGGGTCGCCGAGGCTGTGGATAATGCGAATACCTTTGACGCCGTGGATGCGCTGATTGGCGATACGATAACTGAAGGCTTCTCCCTCCCCACTGGTCCAGGGATCACTTATATCAGCAGCAATGAGAGCGTCTTTAATGTAGTAAATGGTCAGGCTGTCGTGACCCGTCCTGATAAGAAAGACGCTGCGGTGACCCTGACGGTTCGGGTTGTCAGCGACAAAATTGCCGGCACCGGCTACAACTACGGCAAGGTCGATGTGACCCACACCTTTACGTTCACCGTACCCGCCAAGAAAAAATAAGCTGGCGTAGAGCAAAAGCTGCCCGCAAGCGAGAGAGTGGCGTCAGGACATCCTGGCGCCACTTTTCCAGTTCTATTCTCCAATGGCTCGGCAACCGATCCTTGATATTCAGAGAGTCGCGATGAGGCAAGGAAAGTAATGTTCGAGACCAAAGCACGAGTTTAGCATTCGCACTCATTGATTCAGGATGAGGCATGGGGTGCACCGCCTCATCCTATCGGGGGCTGTCTAAAAAGCCTAAAGCGGATTTAAAAACTCCCACTTTAGCCCGAGAACTTTGCATAATACAAACACCCCGTCCCACTTTGTGGGTGAAACGTGGGTGAAAATCCATTCTAGCCCTGTCTTTGCACCTCTTTGCGTTAGCCTAAGTCAATATCTGGAAGGACAACCCTGAACAGGCTGCCTTTGCCCTTCCCCGCACTGTGCGCCTCGATTTGCCCTCCGTGGGCTTCAACAATCGCTTTGACAATGGCTAGTCCCAGGCCGGTGCCGCCCGTTTCACGACTACGGGATTTATCGGCGCGATAGAAGCGATCGAACACTGCGGAGAGTTGTTCCGGCTCCAAGCCTTCACCATTATCTCGAACAGAGATCGTGACCACGCCGGAGCCTGTCTCGCCGTTTAATGTGATTTTTCCTCCCTCGGGTGTATGCCGTAGCGCATTGGACAAGAGATTGAACAACACCTGCCGGATGCGGAACGGGTCGACGGTTACTTCAGGGAGTTGGGGAACTTCATCTAATAATGTCACGCCTCTTTCTACAGCCAGCGGCTCCAGCGCCTGAATGGTCTCAGACACGAGTGTCTTCAGGTTAGTCGGCATCTTTTCCAACGGCAGTTGACCGGATTCGGCTAAAGAGAGTTCGCGCAAATCGTTGACCAGGCGGGTCAGATGGCGGGTCTGGTTGTACAGGCTGGCGATTTCGGCTTCATCGAGTGGCACCACACGATCTAGGGCAGCGCGCAGGTTGCCTTCCAGCACCGTCAGCGGGGTGCGTAGTTCATGCGAGACATCGGCCATCAGGTTGGTGCGCAGGGTTTCGGCGTGCTGTAATTCGGCAGCCATTTTATTGAAGGTCTCCGCCAGTTCGCGGATTTCCTGGCTGCCGCGTACTTGCACGCGCACGCCCAGTTCACCTTTTCCAAGCCGATGGGCGGCTTTGGCAATGCGGTTGATCGGTGCGCTGGTGACACGGCCAATCACAATCCCGCCCACTGTTCCGACCAAGATGGAAAAGGCCATAAATTCTAATAACCGGCCCTGGATTTCGGCAGGCGGCGCATCCATCGGACCACCAGCCTCGGTGCGAGGGTTGCGCTGGTCGAGGCTGATGGATAGGAATTGCAGAAAGAACATAAAAAACAGCACGCCACTGATCATCAGGCTGAGACGTATCCAAAGACGATTCATTTTTGCTCTCCCGTCAGGCGATAGCCTACGCCGTAAACGGTCTGGATGTAGGTCGGGTTATCGGGGTCGGGTTCGATTTTGCGGCGCAGGTTGCGGATGTGGGTATCGAGAGCGCGCCCCAGCCCCTCGTAGGCGTATCCAACCGCTTTCTCGAGCAGTTCATCGCGGGTCAGGGTGTAGCCGGGATTGGAGAGCAAGGCTTCGAGCAAATTGAACTCGGTGCGGGTCAGTTCCACCGGCGCTGAATCCACAGTCAACGTATGCTGATCCAGATCCAGCCGCATAGCGCCACAGGTCAGCACATGCGGGGCGGCGTTGGGGGATTGGTCGAGCCGTACCCGGCGCAGTAGTGCCTTGACCCGTGCCACCACTTCGCGCCCGTTGAAAGGTTTGGTGATGTAATCGTCTGCGCCCAGTTCCAGACCGACGATTTTATCGGTCTCTTCAACGCGGGCTGTCAGCATGATGATGGGGGTGCCGGCCAGGGTTTTGTCGGCGCGAACTAGGTTGGTGACCTCATAGCCGTCGCGTTTGGGCATCATCAGATCGAGGATCACCAAATCGGGGCGCTCGCGGCGCAGGGTGTGGAGCGCCATTTCGCCATCGTAGGCGGGGTAAACCTGGTAACCAGACTGTTCCAGGTAGGCAGTCAGGACTTTGACAATGGATTTGTCGTCATCAACGACGAGGATTCTTGGGGGCATAGCTGTATGGTAGCACACGATTGTAAAGAAATTCTCAAGAAGAACTGGTAAACCTGTAGAAAAGCCACAGGCGGTCTTGAGATTCTCTTCAGAAGTGTTTGTAATAATGGGGACATTGCAATCAAACACACTTTTGAAGGAGAAAAATCATGAAAAACATTGTATCCAAGTTCCTTGTTCTCGCGCTGGCAGTGCTGGTTCTGCTGAGTGCCACTGGCTGCGGCACGACCACGACTGCCACCCCTTCCATAGTCCCGGCAGTCACAACCGAAGATGCGGGCGTTATGCCCCAGCGCGGCAGCGGACCGGGCGGCTCCAGCACCTTCGCTTCGGTGGCTCCGACCCACAAAGACCTAGCTTACGCCACGGTTTCATCCGCACAGAAACTCGACATTTACCTGCCGACGACCGGCTCCGGCCCATTCCCGCTGGTGATTATGGTGCATGGCGGTGGCTTCATGTTTGGCGACAAGGCCGATGGCGGCGGTTTGACCGGTGTGGATGCCCTGCTCGCGGCGGGCTATGCCGTGGCCAGTATCAACTACCGGCTGAGCGGTGAAGCGCAGTATCCGGCCCAGATTCACGACGCCAAAGCGGCAGTGCGCTTCCTGCGAGCCAATGCAGCCCAGTAACAACCTGAATCCCGACAAGTTCGGCGCGTGGGGCGCTTCGGCGGGCGGGAATCTGGTCTCATTGCTCGGCACCACCTGCGGTGTGGCTGAACTCGAAGGCGCGGAACTCGGCAACGCTGACCAGTCGAGTTGTGTCCAGGCGGTGGTGGATTGGTTCGGTCCAATTGACTTCCTGAAAATGCAGGAACAGTTCGCCGGAACAAGTTGCTCGTCAAACACAAACGACGCCAGTTCGCCTGAATCCAAACTGGTTGGCGCACCCATCCAGACTGTGCCGGAAAAAGTCGCCTTGACCAACCCGATGAACTACATCACCACCGACGATGCGCCCTTCTTCATCGAAAACGGCACTGCCGATTGCAACATCCCGCCCATCCAGAACAAAAACCTGGCGGATGCCCTGAGCGCAGTGATCGGTGCGGACAAAGTGACCTACGTTTCGCTTGAAGGGGCTGGTCACGGCGGCAGCCAGTTTGAGACCGCCGAAAACCTGGCGCAGGTGATCGCCTTCCTGGATAAATATCTAAAGTAGTCTGGAATTATACAAACGCTGTCCCCTCGAAAATCGGGACAGCGTTTTTTGACATTTTGCCAACAGGTCTTAACTCTGGTTATCTGCCACCACTTTTTCCATAAACTCGATAAAAGTGCTGGCGGCTTTGGGTAGGTTTCTGTTTTTCAGGTGGACCAGAACAATGTTGCATTCGATGTGTTCCTGCAGTGGGATGGCGACCACATCTGGATGCTGGTGATATTTGTAGATTTTGACCGGCATCAAAGCCAACCCAATATTTGTCCCCAGCAGGCCAAAAACGCTCACTTTACGATGACTTGAAAAGAAAATCGTTGGCTCAAAACCCGCTTTCCCGCATTCATCCATGACCAATTTATACAAACCGGTCACTTTGTCGAACACGATGAAATTGTCATTGGAAAGTTCTTTGAGCGAGATGGTTGAGCGGTTGGCGTGCCGGTTGTTTTTGGCGACCACTACCAGCAGTTTATCCTTGAAAATTTCCAGGCTTTCGTATCGTTCGTGGTCCAGATAATTGTGACGCGTAAAAACCAGGTCAAAGCGGCGCTCGTCCAGGGCGGACAGGATGTTCTGACCATCGATTTCCTCCAAACTGAAATGGATGTGCGGGTGCAAGTCCCGGAATTGGGAAATCGAATTTGTGATCTCATACTGGGTCAAGACAGGAATAGCGGCGATGGAGAAAGAATCCATACTGGATTTGTATCCATCCAGTTCGATAATCATGGTCTTATAGGCGGTATTGAGTTTGCGTGCGTGCCCCAAAAATGCTTCACCAGCCTCGGTCAGGAATACTTTGCGTTTACTACGATCGAAAAGGGAAACTCCCAACTCTTTCTCCAGTCCAATAATTATTTTCGAAAGTGATGATTGCGAAATATAGTATTCATCGGCCGCCGCCGAAAAACTGCCTGTTTCCACAATGGAAAGGAAATACTGGATTTGTCGAATTTCCATTACTTAGCCTTTGAATCATTCCATTTTGGAATGGATTGTATCATAGAATGAATTGCTGTTTCACTTCCAAAGATGTATGCTAAATATGACAATTCGTTGGAATTGTCATATTCAAGCACAAGATATGAAAGGAGAAGTTCATGAGAAAATCGATGTCCCTTATTCTGGTCATAGTGCTGGCGTTTCTATCTGCTTGCACACCGGCCCCCGTCGAAACAGCTGAACCGGAAATGCCATCTGCTGACTCGATGGCAAAACCAGTGATTGCCGTCTGCCTGCCAGCCCTGGATAATCCGCTGATGCTCGGATTCCAGGATGCCTTTACCAAGACCTTCGGCGCTGATTACGATGTCCAGGTGGCCAGCGCGGATGGCAACGCCAACACCCAGGCCTCCCAGGTGGAAAACTTCACCGCCATGAAAGCTAAATTCATGTTTGTGATGGCGGTGGAATCGACCAGCCTGGTGCCAAAACTGATTGCCGCCCGCCAGGCTGGGGTCAAAGTGCTGGTGGTTGGCGGTGACCCCGGCAACCCCGAAGCCTATGACGGCGTGATGATGATGAACCAGTTCCTGTCAGGTTCCTTCGAAGCTTGGATGGCGAAGCAGTGGGTGGACCAGACCTACGCCGATGCCCCTGATGGCTCGGTCGAGACCGTCATTTTCGAGTCGACGCTCAACACCGAAGCGGCGGCCCGCTCGACCGGCATGAAAATGATTGCCGAACCCTACCTGAAAAACGTCAAAGGTGAATACGTTGACGCAGTCGGGAACATGGTCGCTGAAGCCAACAAAATCGCCAATCCCGCGTATTCCGCGAAGGTGAAAGTCGTCCAGGTGGTGCAGGCAGAGATGTTCCAGGCGGGACAGACCGCCATGCAGAACGCCCTGACCACCAATCCCAATGTCAAACTCGTCCTGGCCTACGCGGGCGATGGCGGCATGGGCGCCTCGCAGGCGATGATGGATGAGTTTGCCAAGGGACCGGGCGTCAGTGCCATTGACGACCTTAGCAAGGTGGCGGTCTTTGGCGTGGGCATGATTGGACCGGAAGGCGCGGCAGTGCTTGATTCAGCCGCAAACAAGAGCGTTTTCCGCGGCACCATCCGCTTTGGTGGGGATCTGGTGGGACGCACGATGGAAATCGCCGGGAAGATGTTGAATGGCGAGACTCCCGGCATCATCTACGACCCGCTGGATGTTGTCACCGTGGTCGATGGGAAACTGATGGGCTTGCCCGTTGAACAGAGCGAATACTTCGCCGTTCCAACCGGACAGCCAATGGAAATCAAACTTGGTCCGCCTCCGGGATAAAATACTATAAACAATCCTCCGATGCTTTTTCAAAGGGGTGCTGGGTGCTACTAATGGGCTGGGGAGAGGGGCTCCAGCCCAGATTTGATACCGATTACTATGGAGTTTTTTTTCATGCCGGAGCCGATTCTGACCGTCAACAATATCACCAAGACTTACCCCGGAGTGGTAGCGCTTAACAATGTATCCATGACCTTTGAAAAAGGGGAAGTCCACGCACTGTTGGGTGAGAACGGCGCCGGGAAGTCGACCCTTATCAAGATAATTTCAGGAGCTATCGATCCTGATCGTGGACAGATTTTATTCGACAACAAAGAATACAAGAAGATGACACCCGGTCTGGCGAGGGAATCTGGGGTTGCGGTGATCTATCAGGAATTCAGCCTGGTTGAATCCCTGTCCATTGCCCAGAACGTTTTTCTGGGGGAACATGGCGGAATGCTGGTCAATTATGGTGACTTGAAAAAGCGGACTGCCCAGATTTTCGCGGGAATGAACGTCAAGATCGATCCATCTGCCAAAGTGATGAAATTGAGTCCGGCGCAGAAGCAGTTGGTTGAAATTGCCAAGGCAATCTCCCGTAACGCCCGTCTGTTGATCATGGACGAACCCAGCGCGCCGCTTTCAGCCTCCGAAGTGGAGACGATGTTCGAAATCATTGACCGGTTGAAAAACAAGGGCGTGACCGTCATCTACATCTCGCACCGTATCGAGGAACTATTCCGCATCTCGGACCGGGTGACTGTGATGCGCGACGGTCGCTATATCGATACGTTGGTGACAAAACAGACCAACCGCAAGGAACTGATCAACCTGATGGTCGGTCGGGAGATGAAAGAATACTATCCCAAACGGACGGGCACACCCGGCGAAGTTGTCCTGGAAGTCAGGAACCTCTCTGGGTTGGGCGATCGGGACATCTCCTTTGCTGTCCGAAAGGGCGAAATTCTAGGCGTGGCTGGTCTGGTCGGTTCGGGACGCACCGAATTGGCTAGCATTATCTATGGTGCTCATCCGAAGGAGGGCGGGGAAACCTGGGTCGAAGGTCAGAAGCGTGAGATTCGTTCACCCGACCAGGCGATCGAATATGGAATCGGTCTGATCCCGGAGGATCGCAAGCACCATGGTTGTATTCTTCATGCCTCTGTGAAGTTCAATATTTCGTTGTCCACCTTCAATAAGAATTCCAGATTCTTCATCGTTAACTCGAAAGCCCTAAAGAAAACCGCCGCTTATTACGTGGAAAAGTTCAACATTAAAACCCCCTCCATGGAACAGCGGGTACAGAACCTTTCCGGCGGGAACCAGCAGAAGGTCATCCTTGCCAAGACGCTGGCTGCCGACACCAACATCTTGATCTTCGACGAACCGACGCGTGGTATCGATGTCGGCTCAAAGCAGGAGATTTACAACTTGATGATCGAGCTGGTGAGTCAGGGTAAAACCATCCTGATGATCTCTTCCGACATGGAGGAACTGCTGGGCATGGCGGACCGCCTGATTGTTCTTTGTGAAGGAAGGCTCATGGGCGAGGTTCCGAAGGAAAAATTCGATCAACGCACCGTCATTGAGTTGGCGTCTGGTTATCATTGAAATGGAAGAGGAAATAATTAATGAAAAATATCAACCTGCGCGGTCTCCAGAAATATGCGGTCATGTTCATCCTGATCATCCTGATGGTGCTTTTCTCTTTTTCCAGCCCATACTTTCTAACGATCCGCAACCTTACCAATATCCTCACCCAGAACACCTACTTCATCATCCTGGCGATTGGCTTGTCATTTGTGATGATCGGGGGCGGGATCGATCTGTCGGTGGGGTGGCAGATGTCGCTGGTGGGCGTGGTCACGGCAATGTGTATGACACTTTACAGCCTGCCCGTTTGGCTTTCCGTATTGATCGGGATTCTACTAGGCACCTTTCTGGGATTCTTTAATGGCATGATCGTGACCAACATCCGGGTCTTCCCACTGATCGTCACCATTGCCACCAGCACCGTATTTCAAGGGCTCTCTTATATCATCTCTCACGCCCAGACCTACCGACAGTACCCGGATCAGTTCCTCTTCATCGCGAAGGGAAAAGCCCTTGGGATGCCATTTGATGTCCTTTTGACGATTGTGATCGTTTTGATTGCCGCATTCATTTATGCCAAAACTTCCTATGGATGGAATGTGCTGGCGATGGGGGGGAATGAGGAGGCGGCAAGATTGGCAGGGATCAAGACCAAGGCGACAAAGATATCGGTGTATACCATCTGCGGTTTTTTCACTGCCATTGCCACCATGGTGATGATCGCCAAGTCAAACACTACCAACTCTTCGTTCGGCCCGGGGTCAGAGTTCACCGCCTTGACGGCTGCCATTGTCGGCGGAATCAGTTTCATGGGTGGGGAAGGAAACATGCTGGGACTCGTCACTGGCGTGCTTATCCTGGCGGTGCTTGGCAATGGGATGCAGTTGGCTGGCTGGGGTACGTATGCCCAGTACATTGTGAAAGGAATCATTCTGCTTGGAGCGGTTACCTTCGACGAACTCCAGAAAACCGCGAAGGTTACAAAACGGAACGTCAATGGTAAAGCCGCCAGTGCGGAGAAAACCCAGGCATAACAATCTCGGGAAAATACCATGCAACCACAGAAAAAATTCGAACGTATAGACGAAGCATCCATCCACATTCCCGAGGCAGATGTCTCTCATATCAAACGGAAATGGCTGGATATTCCCTATGCCAGTCTCTCCCAGTCGCAAAAGTTGGATATCTATTTGCCGGAACAGGGAGAGAATCCCTTCCCGGTGATCCTGCATATTCACGGCGGGGGATTTGCCATTGGTGACAAACGCGATATTCACGTCATGGCTTTCCTCAAGGGATTGGAGCGTGGTTACGCAGTGGTTAGTGTGAACTATCGATTGAGCGGTGAGGCGGTCTTTCCAGCCGGTTTGCAGGATGTTAAGGCGGCGATTCGTTGGCTGAGGGTAAATGCTGAGCAATATCATCTTGATGGGACTCGAATTGCGGCTTGTGGAGGGTCATCAGGCGGAAATTATGCCGCCATGGTCTGCCTGACAGCCAGCGTGACCGAATTCAATGATGCGAGACTTGGCAACGTGGAATATCCCTGCCATGTGCAAGCCGCCGTGGATTTGTTTGGTCCGACGGATTTCATGAAAATGGACGAACAACTGGCAGAAAATGGCTTTGGTCCCAGCGACCATGGTGAAGCAGATTCTCCTGAATCAAGGTATTTGGGAGCAAAACTATCCGATGTGCCATTGAAAGTTGTGCTTGCCAACCCGATGACCTATATTCATGAACACATGCCTCCACTTTTGATCCAGCACGGGCGGCTTGACACGCTGGTTCCAATTCAGCAGTCCATGATGTTTGCAGAAAAATTGGAGAAGTACGTCAGTCATGATCGTTTCGAGTTCGATATTATTGAAGGAGCTGGTCATGGCGATCCGCTGTTCGACACAGAAGAAAATATGGATCGGGTGTTTGCCTTCCTGGACAGGCATTTGAAATAACAATTTGATACAATCCCTTCGGATTCAGAAAAACCAGTCACGTTGGAGTAATATCTATCACGCCTCTTTCGATTCTTCCTCTTGAAGATGCGGACTTGGAATCCGCTGACGTTATTTTGACTTCTGCCTTCCAACGCTCTGGACATTGGGTGGATGAATTGCGGCTATACCATGGAATCCAGCCCGATGGATACTTTGGATACTTTCAGGACGGTTCACTCTCAGGGATGGTTGGTTCCACTATCTATTCATCTTTTGCCTACGTGGGAATGATGGGAGTTCATCAGCAGTTTCAGCGTCGCGGCATCGGATTCGCCTTGATGGAACATCTGTTGAAATGGTTGGATGGGAAAAATATTCCCCAGGTTCAACTCGATGCGAGCGAAGCAGGTCAGCTGATGTATGCGAAATTGGGCTTTGTGCCTCAAGAGCGGGTGTTTACACTTCAGCGACAGCCGGGACTGCCCATCCCTGACCGTCCTCGAAAAATTGAACCAATCAATAGTTCCGATCTGGATAGGTTGACTGTTATGGATGCCGATATTTTTGGGGCAGATCGTTCGCGGGTGTTCTCAGCTCTGTTGGAAACATACCCGGAACGTGCTTTTAAATCCAAGGATGTGCAAGGACGGGTAACAGGATATCTTTTTGCGCAGGAGAAACGGATCGGTCCGTGGGTCATGCTGGAGCCTGATGATGAATCGTTGTTGCAGTCTGCGTTATCCCTCGATTTTTCAGATGTAATTTCGGTGATTGTTCCAGAGACAAGTCTGCGTGCGCTCAAATTGTTACACCAACATGGTTTTGAGATTGTGCGCACAAATCGACATATGGCACGCGGCTCAACTGCATCCATTGGTCAGCGCGATAAAGTTTACGCGCAGACAAGTCTTTCGCTCGGGTGAATATTGTTTTTTTTGGGAATCAGACTTCATGCAAAAAATAAGCATATGGAATACCGATTCAAGAACCCTGGAACTGACGGCTGTATTTGTCGCTTATTTCACTTCCTTTTTTGTGCTAAACAGCATAACCATTGCCCTGCCTAAGATCACTGCTGAACTGAATGGCATGCAATTGTATTCGTGGGCAATCTCGGTCCCGGCGCTGGCTTCGGCTATTGTGATACTTACCTTTGGAAAACTTTCCGATATGTATGGCCGCCGGCTCCTCCTGTTGGTGTCCACTGGTTTCATAATCTTTGGCGCAATTCTCTGTGCCGCCAGTCAGGTTTTTGTGTTGTTGATCGTGGCTCTCGCCATCCTCGGTATGGGGCAAGGCGCCATACAATCATTATGCTTTTCTGTGCTTGGTGATATGTATGCACCAGCTGAACGTAGTTTATGGGCGGGACTGCTCAATATATCCTCCGGTATCACCGCCTTCATCGTACCAACCCTCAGCGGTTGGCTGGTGGACAACCTGAGTTGGCGCTACATATTCTGGTTGCACGTTCCGCTGGCACTTATAACCGGAATAGTTGTGTTTATTGGCTTGCCGGTGCTGGCAAAAAGGGAAATACACAAGGTCGATGTCAAAGGCACAATCTACCTGGCTTTGGCTACTTCCACCATGATCTTGGGTGTTTCTTGGGCAGGCAATACGTACGCGTGGGCATCTGCCCAGATCATTGGACTGCTGGGCGTCTCGGTGGTTTCCTGGGTGCTTTTCCTCCGTGCTGAGACGAAAGCGCCGGAGCCGATGCTTGATCTGCGAGTGCTTACCAATCGCACCTTTATCGTCGCATCTGCATCGGCTTTGATGTCGTTTTTTGGAATAACATCGATCATGGTTTATTATCCGCTTTTCCTACAGGGGGTTCAAACCCACAGCGCCACCCTGAGTGGGAAGGTCATAACACCGTTTAGTGTCTTGATGACTCTCATAGGCATCCCTACAGGTTTTCTGATTGCGAAAACCAAACGTTACAAATGGATGATTGTTGGCGGGTACGCAATCCTGACCATTGCAATGTTTGGTATGGTTGCCTTGAAACCTGATACAGCTATCGGGTGGGGATTTGCGATCACTACGGTAGCCGGCATTGGGTTGGGCACCATCCCAACCATCAACGCCCTGGTGGTGCAATATGTAGTCCCCAAAAAATTACTCGGTGTGGCTACCGGTGGATTATACTTCTTCGTGATGTTGGGCAGGTCAATTTCGCCAGCAATCCTGGGTTCGATTATAAATGCAGTGTACGAAAAAACGCTCGCGGTTTCTTTGCCTGCCTCCTTGAACCAAATGATTGGCAATGGAACCATATCTTCCCTGAACAATCCTCGAGTGTTGTTGTCTGAACCTGCCATGGCAGAACTTCGGAGCGCGTTTAGTGGAACAGGGAATCAGACGCCGGAACTCTTTGGACAGACAGTACAGGCTGTTCGGTCCGCTTTGGATGCGGGATTGCACGTCATCTTTTTGATCGGGGCTGTTACCATGTTGATTTCCTTCCTCTTGATTCTCACGATTCCGGAAATCGCCTTGGATGATGTGCAGGAACAGGAAAATGGGCGGATTTCGTAATTATCGGATGATTATATCGGCGGCGCTGAGAGCATCATCAGGGATAGCCAAATCGATGATGTCGGCGGTTTTTAGATTGATCGAAACCACAAGGTCGGCTGTTTCAACCGGCAGATTGGATGGTTTGCTCCCTCGTAAGATCTGATAGGCTAATCTGGATGCTTGTTGGCCGAGAAGGATATTATCATGGCCGTAGCCCGTCAATGCACCTTCCCATACATTGGCAGTTGCAGGCGCGGCAAGGGGTATTTTTCTTTCATTGGCTGTTGCGATGAAATTGCCAATATTTGCTTCGAAGACCGCAGATGCAAGAACGAAAATGGCGTCTGTGTCCTCGGGCAATGCATCCAATTTCGCCTGGATCTCTTCTGATGTGCTGGCTTCGTAAACCGCCAAATCAATGTTGAAAATGGGGGCGGTTTCTTTTAGTGCTGCCAGGGCTTGGATCGAGCTGTTGTCATTGGGGTTATGGAATACGCTAATCTGTTTAACGTTTGGCGCAAAACGCAATAACCACTCCAATCTTTTCGGGGTTGGATTGCCTGTCTGGATGCCGGTAATATTACCCCCCGGTTTCATCAATTCTGTAACAAT
>JBFYRY010000347.1:0-3663 GCA_041302025.1 Chloroflexota bacterium
TTGACAAACCAGGATATGTCATGTTGAGCGGAGCGAAACACACCGCACTTGGGTGGGTGCAAGTGTCTCTACTGCGACGTGTCCGAGACCCTTCGGTCGCTGAAGACCGCTCCCTCAGGGTGACATAAACTGGACTTTGCTACAACCATGCAGGATGATGGGGCGAGGCATGCTTGTGATGAACAACAATGCTACAATATTATATAATACCCACGGTCACAAATTGCGCTTTCCTCCTTTAAAAAAGCGCAATTTGTGACCGAGTGCGGTATACAGTCATTGCATACCGACATCAAAACTATGAAGCGGTAAACATCTGCATTTCGGAGGATACCCATGGAATGGCATATCAAGTGTGACCCCAAAGAAATTTCCCGTTATATTTTCTGTCCCGGCGACCAGAAGCGCGCCAAAAAGATCGCGGACATGTTCGACACATCCCACCTGGTGACGGAGAGCCGCGGCTATATTGTTTATTCTGGCGAATACAAAGGCGTGTTCATGACCGTGTGCGGCACCGGCATGGGAGGCCCGGCAGTGGCGATTGGGGTTGAAGAACTGGCACACATGGGCGCTGACACCTTCATCCGCGTGGGATCGTGCGGTGTGTTCCAGGATGGGCAGAAACCAGGGGACGTGATCGCAGCCAGCGGGACCGTGCGGGCTGGCGGGACAGCCAACTCATATCTCCCACCCATTTACCCGGCTGTACCAACCTTTGCGGTTCTGCGGAAACTTGTGGAATCTGCAGAGGAATTGAACATCCCTCTCACCGTGGGTGTTGGGCTGGCAGGTGATTCCTTCTATGGTCCGCGCGATACGGGTCCGTCCTTTCCGATGAAGGAATCAGGGCTGGTCTTTGTCGAGATGGAGAGCGATACGCTGTTCATTGTCGGTGCGCTGCGCGGCTGGCGGACAGGCGCCATCTTCACCTCTGACGGGGCTCCGGGTACGATCAAGCCAGAATGGGGCGAGGCAGATTTCCGTCGAGGAGAGACCGACGCGATCAAGATTGCGTTGCATGCCATGTGGAAGATCGCTCAGGCAGACCAGTCGAAATAAATTCCAACAGAGGGTGGATATGTGTCACATCTTTCGACATCGATGTAACGTGCATTGATGAGAAGTGAGAATAATTAGGGAGAGTCTATGGCAACCCTGAAGAAGTCACTCTTTGCTGCATATCAAGCGGTTTCCAACCTGACGATACTTGGAACTCATTGGCTGCTCCGACAGCCCAAACCACGCTATAAAGGCAACCTACACTTGAAAGGGTTGTCTGCGCCGGCAGAAATACTTCGTGACCGATTGGGTGTCCCGCATATCTACGCCAAAACCATACCAGACGTTGTTTTTGCACAGGGATTTGTCCATGCCCAGGAGCGTTTGTGGCAGATGGATTTCAACCGTCGGTTGGTGGCTGGACGGCTTTCTGAAATTCTAGGATCTGTCTCTGTTTCCCTTGACCGATGGATGCGTACACTGACCATGCGCCGCGTGGCAGAGAGCGAAGTGGATTTGCTGGATGATGAAAGCCGCTTGCTTCTCGAAACGTACGCAGCCGGAGTCAATGCTTGTATGGAGAGCGAACCACTGCCGCTTGAGTTCCGTTTGCTCAATTACAGACCAGAGCCTTGGATACCTGCTGACTCCCTCGCCTGGATCAAAATGATGAGCTGGAATCTATGCATTAACTGGGAGACGGAGATCCTGCGAGCCCGACTGATCGCCAAATTGGGTGCAGAGACCGCCGCCAGTCTTGAACCCACCGTCCCGCCCGAATGGGTGCGCGTGATTCCCCCAGGTGTAGATTACTCCTGCATAGGCAACTCTGCCTTGCGGCGTTCAGCCCAATCCCGGGAGTTTACGGGACCCGGTGGCCGTCAGGGAATCGGTAGCAATAACTGGGTGCTTTCCGGAAACCGTACAAATACTGGCATGCCCATCCTTGCCAACGATATGCACCTCGGCATGAGCGCGCCAGCCATCTGGTATGAAAACCATCTGTCAGGCGGTAACCTGCATGTCACTGGTATCTCATTCCCGGGACTTCCGCTGGTGATCGCCGGTCACAACGAACAGCTCGCCTGGGGTTTTACCAACGGTTTCCCCGATGTGCAGGATCTTTACATGGAACACCTGCGCAAAGCCCCTGAAGGTAAGATCGAGTATGAGTTCTGCGGGAACTGGTATGAGGCAGATGTAAAGCGGGAAGAGATCAAAGTCAAAGACGCCGCTCCTGAAATCGAGGAGGTAATCATCACACGCCACGGTCCGGTCATTAACTTACTCATCGAAGGCGAAGGGATGGAGTTACCACTGGCTCTGCGTTGGACAGCACTGGATAAAGCCAACACCGTCAAAGCCGTGATCGACATGAACCGGGCGGAATCCTGCGAAGCCTTTCGGGAGGCGTTGCGCGGTTGGTTATACCCCACACAAAATACCGTCTATGCTGACCGGCAGGGAAACATCGGTTATTCCTATCCGGGTAACATTCCCATCCGCGCCAAGGGTAACGGAGCGGTTCCATCGCCGGGCTGGACGGGTGAATATGAGTGGACAGGTTATATCCCTTATGAAGAATTGCCTCATATGTTCAACCCTGCTCCCGGTTATATTGCCAGCGCTAATAACCGTGTGGTTGATGATGGCTATCCTTACTGGGTCAGTCCTGATTTTTGCACCAGCGGACGCGCAAGACGCATCGTGGAAATGATCAAGGAAAAGGGCATCTTGAGTGTGGCTGATGTCCGCAATATGCACATGGATCAAGTGTCGATTGTGGCTCGTGAAGCAATGCGCGGACTGGAAGGAATCGATTCAGACGACCCCGAGCTTGCTCCCGTTTTTCAATTGTTCCGCGGCTGGGATGGAAATCTTTCTGCCACCGGACCGCAATCCGCGGTTTATGAAGTGTTCATGCGGCAGTTGATCGTTCTCGTCACCACACCCAAGCTTGGTGAATTAGCGCCACGTTATGCCGGCAAAGGACCCACGCCTGTGCTGGCTGAAGGGAGTATGTTCGGCGAGCATTCACGCGAGTGGTTGATGCTTACACTTTCCAACCCGCAATCTCCCTGGTGGGACGCCGAAGATGGACGTACCAGAACAGATCTGATCTGTCGGGCGATGCGTGAGACAGTGGATATTCTCAAGAAAACGTGCGGTCTCAAAATGGAAGATTGGAATTGGGGAAAAATACACAGCCTGACCTTGGGACACCCGCTTGGCAGCGTCAAACCCCTTGATCGAATTTTCAATCGCGGTCCCTATCCGATCGGAGGGGATGGAGATACGATCTGGGCATCCGGTATCAATCGCTTTGATCTGGGCGAGCGTGACATGGTGGGTCCACCATTCCGCTTCATCGCTGACCTGAGCGATTGGAATAATTCGCTTGGCATGCTCGTGCCTGGGCAATCAGGGCATCCAGCCAGTACACATTATGATGACAATATTGCAGGCTGGTTCAAAGGAGAATATCACCTCATGCTCTTTGACCGTGAACGGGTGTTAGCCAACACGACTTCCGCATTAGTGCTGAAACCTTGATCCTTGTTCAACCACCCTTATTGAGATTGAGTGTTTCATTGCCGGTTTTATTTTGATTATTGCTAAAGAACCGGTTGGTGGCGACAAACAATAACATGAGCGCGATCA
>JBFYRY010000348.1:0-3889 GCA_041302025.1 Chloroflexota bacterium
CGCGAACGCGTATTTCTCAAAAACGCTTGTCCGCTTGCTTACGAAACTCTAAAGTAGCCTGGCTCGATTAATTGACTTACCTTTTTCAAAAATCAATAGGTTGCCGATTTCAATTGGGACGTTGGTTAATTTATTGTTTTCTAGTGATAGGATTTTAAGATTTGTTAGTTTTCCGATTTGTTGAGGCAATGAATCTAGATCGCAATCCGACAAAGTTAATTCTTCTAGCTTTTCAAGTTGACCTATTTTATTTGGTAACTCTATTCGTCTATGCACTATTTTCAACCGTCTTAAATTTTCAAGATCCCAAATTACGCCTAGGGCATCCGAGGTGGTTTGTTCGTCAAACGAGTGTGGTATGCTAATTTCAACAAATGAATTTTTAGAAGTCGCAATTCCTTTTATCTGATTCCAAAATTCAACTTGTTCATAAATAAGCCTTTCTTGATGCTGCATTTCCACCGAATTATCTAGATTGTAAAGATTACTTTGTGTTAACCATTGCCTTTCGCTATCCAAAGCGTCAAGCATTTCATTGATTTTCTTAAGTAGACTTTCGTTAGTTGCCATAGCTTCTTTTCAATTCTGAGTAATTAATTGAATTGGCATAGATGAATCTTAATAATGCCTAATCTTTACCCATTATTTTAATTCGAACTATCGATACTTTCCAACATTCCACCCCTGTAGCGATCATCGTCACCCCTAACCCCTCTCCTAAAAGGAGAGGGGAATCTGTTGCATTTGAAAGGAGAGAACTGAAATTAAAAGGGGATATCATCTTTGGGTTTTTGAAGAACAAACTTGTTTTTATTTTCTAAAACCCATTTCCATCCCTCGTCTGTAAATGTGTATCCTGAATAGGGAAACCCTTCCTCTGGGTCTTGATAATCCCCTACAGATATGAGCCCCTTTTGGAGCAGAGATTTTAAAGCAAGAGTAGCTGCAACTTTTGTGTATCCGCTTGCTTCCATATCTCTTTTGATAACGAATGTGCTTGTATTGTCATCGGGGGCATCAAGATTTTGTGCAATGGAAGCAAGAGTAACAACCTCGTGCGAATCTAGTCCTTCAAAGCTGGTAAGTTTTGTAAGTTCAGAAATATTTGAAAGTGTTTCTGCTTTTTCAAAATAGGCTACTATTTTTGTAGTAATGTCCAACTCTAATTTTTTGAAATCACTTGTTGAAGAAGTTGAATACTTTATGATTGTACGATGTTGAACGTCGAACGGAAACTTTGTTGTTCTCTCGTCAGAACACACAAGTACAACCTCTTTCCCGCTTGCAAAGGCAAAACCAAGCTCGAACCAAACATTGGGGTTATCTAAAGTAATTTCCGCAAAACAAATCTTTGAATCACGAATTCCTCTCTCAATATCTTGAATGGGAATACTAACTTTAGGATCTTGATCTACACGATACGGCTCAAGTCCTGAATTTCTAATAGCAGGTGCAAATACATCGTAATACCGTTTATCAAAGGTGCCGCCATCAAATGGTTGCATAACAAAGCAAGTATCCATAATTTATTTTCCTTCCTGTTCGATTCTGCTTTGGTGATTATACATCTTTACCTTTATCTACTAACTTTCTAGCCTTCAAACCTTCCAACGTTCCAACTCCCGCCGCGAACATCGTCACCTCAATCTGTCTCTTCGTCAGCTTCATCATCTCAACGGCTTGCTCGGTTGAAACTGCTGCGGCTTTGAGGAATTGTCCTGCCATGCCGCCGAGGGTTGCGCCGAGGGCGATGCACTTGGCGTTGTCGAGTCCGTCTTTGAGTCCGCCGCTGGCGAAGACCGTCATTTCAGGGACGGCTTTCTTGACATTGAGAATTGAGTCTGATGTTGGGATGCCCCAGCCGACAAAGGTGGCGGCGAGTTGACGGGTGAACTCGTCGGGGGCGCGGTGCATTTCCACTTGCGACCAACTTGTCCCGCCCGCGCCTGCCACGTCAATGGCGGAGACTCCACAATCGGCTAGGAGTTTGGCTGTCTTTTCAGAGATGCCCCAGCCAACTTCCTTGGCGATGACAGGGACTTCGATCTGCTTGCAGACTTCTTCGATCTTTTTGGCGAGACCTGCGAAGTTCACGTCGCCTGCATCCTGCACGGCTTCCTGGAGGGGGTTAAGATGAAGGATTAATGCGTCAGCCTGGATCATGTCCACGGCGCGGCGGCAGTGGTCAATGCCGTAGCCGTAGTTGAGTTGCACGGCTCCTAGATTGGCAAATAACAAAATATCGGGGGCGACTTTGCGTGTGACGGAAAAGGTGGGGATCTGTTCGGGGTGTTCGAGCGCGGCACGCTGACTGCCAACTCCCATAGCAACGCCGACTTCCTGGGCGGCTTCGGCGAGTCGTTGGTTGATCTCACCGGCTTCCTTGGTTCCGCCGGTCATGGAACTGATCAGGATGGGAGCGGCTAATCGTTTGTCGAACAACTTGAGGCTTGTGTCGATGCGGTTTAAGTCCAGTTCGGGGAGGGCTTCGTGCGTGAAATGATAATTTTCCAGCCCGGTGGTCAGCGCGGAGCGGACATCCTGCTCCAAATTGATCTTAATGTGGTCGGCTTTTCGCCGGTCTATAGGCGCAACTTTTGGCATGAGGTAGTGTTCCTGTGTGTGAGTAATTATCTCTGGCTTGACACGGTTTTTAGACCGTGTACAATAGCCACGACATCGTCCCGTATGCATGTACGGGAACACCTAAAGGAGGTTGTCATGTCTGACACGTACAATGAAGTAAAGGCGATCATCAAGGACCTGCTTGGAGCTGATGACGCGAAGATCACGATGGAAGCCCGCTTCCGCGAGGAGCTTGAAGCCGATTCTCTCGATCTCGTTGAACTCATCATGGCTTTTGAAGACAAGTTCGGCGCCGAGATCTCAGACGAGGATGCCCAGAAGATCACGACCGTGGGCGACGCCGTCACTTATATCGACTCGCACAAGTAAGTTTTCATTGCCCGAAAGGGTTATAAGGATTATAACCGTAGAGCCGTCCTTTCGGACGGCTCTATACGTTTAATGTCTTCTGTCGTTGCGACCTTCGGAGATTGCTTCGCTCCGCTCGCAATGACGGGATCGTATTATTTCAACAGTGACGGAATCTCTTCCGGGTGCTTGGCGACCTTGACGCCTGCCGCTTCGAGCGCCTTGACCTTGTCCGCGGCACTGCCAGCGTTGCCTTCGATGATGGCTCCGGCGTGCCCCATGCGTTTTCCGGGAGGGGCGGTCTGCCCGGCGATGAACGAGACGACCGGCTTGGTCATCTTGGTGGCAATGAATTCCGCGGCTTTGTCTTCGTCGGTGCCGCCGATCTCGCCAATCAACACCACCTTTTCAGTATGCGGATCATGCTCGAACATTTCGAGACAGTCGATGAAGTTCGTGCCGTTAATGGGGTCGCCGCCGATGCCCACGCAAGTGGAGGCGCCCATGCCGACCAGTTTCAGCGCATAAAGCACTTCATAGGTCAGCGTGCCGGAGCGGGAGACCACACCGACATTACCGGGGATGGCGATGTTACCGGGGATGATGCCGACCTTTGATTCGCCGGGCGTCAACAGACCCGGGCAGTTGGGTCCCAGTAAACGGACCTTTTTCTGGTCGAGGTAGTTGCGGACACACGATGAGGGGAATACCCGCATCCGCGGCTTCGAACATCGCATCGGGAGCGAAGCGTGCCGGGACGAAGATAACCGAGCAGTTCGCGCCGGTGGCGTCTGCCGCGAGTTTGACCGAATCGAACACCGGTACTTTTCCGTCAAGGACCCATTCGCCGCCTTTGCCGGGGGTCACGCCTGCGACGACGTTTGTCCCGTAGGCGACCATCTGCGTGGTGTGGAAGAGTCCTTCGTTGCCGGTAATGCCTTGCACGAGAAGGCGG
>JBFYRY010000349.1:0-3616 GCA_041302025.1 Chloroflexota bacterium
AGCAGGATGCGCGCCAACAGTCCGCGCCCGCCGAGACGTTTCCATGAATCGGGAACTTCTTCAATTTTCAAGATTTGTTCGCGCACGTTCACACGCCAAACCTGCGATTGATTGACAGCCATTAAGTATCTCCATTTGAATATACAAGAGTATATCCAAATCGATTTTCAAAAAATTTGCAGAAATCTATTTGATCGTTTCCTTCAACGACTCACCAAAGATCCGCAATCCATCGTTGATCTGCTCAGCTGTAACATTGATCGGTGGAATCCAACGGAGCGTATTGTCGTACGTGCCGCAGGAGAGAAGCAGCAATCCTTTCTCCTCGGCAGAATGGATCACATCCTTGACCAATTGTTTGGCTTTGATGTGACTACCATCGACTATGAATTCTGTACCGACCATCAGTCCTTTACCGCGCACATCGCCGATCTGCGGATACTCTTCCTGATACTTTCTCAGCCCGGTCATCAATTGGATTCCGCGCTCGGTGGCATTTTCCAGCATCTTCTCTTCGCGCATCGCGCGGATGGTCGCCACACCCGCCGCACATGCAACCGCGTTGCCACCGTAGGTCCCGCCAATCGAACCGACATCCACCTTCTTCATAATATCGGTGCGACTAAACACAGCGGAGAGCGGCATACCGGAAGCAATTCCTTTCGCGGCAGTGATGATATCAGGGACGACGCCAAAATGTTCAAGCGCGAACCATTTGCCGGTGCGGCCAAAACCGGATTGCACTTCGTCGAAGATGAGCATGATGCCATGTTTGGTGCAGATCTCGCGCAAGCCTTTCATGAATGAAGCAGGCGGGACAACGTATCCACCTTCGCCCAAAATTGATTCCACTAAGATCGCGGCGGTCTCCTTTGGAGCGGTCTGCGAAGCCAGCAAATATTCAAGTTGCTCGAGCGCATACGCGGACGCCTGCTCCTCTGTCATGCCCAGACGGAAGGCATACGGGAACGGCGCAACATAGATACCCGCAGGCAAGGGAGCAAACCCTGCGCGATAGATCGTCTTGGAGGTGGTCAATGCCATCGTGGCGTGGGTCCGCCCGTGGAAGGAACCGCTGAACACAATGACATTCTGCCTGCCCGTGGCGATCTTGGCGATCTTGACCGCGTTCTCCAACGCCTCCGCGCCGGAGTTGGCGAAGAAGAATGAATCAATCGAAGGCGGGACGATCATGCGCAGTTCTTCCACGAGTCGCAGCATCGGTTTGTGGATGGCAATATTCACCTGCGCGTGGATAAAGTTCCCCGCCTGCTCGCGGATGGCTTCCACGACTTTGGGGTGGCAGTGCCCGGTGTTGGTCACGCCGATACCGCAGGTGAAATCGAGCAGTTTACGACCGTCATCGGTGTAGATGTAGGAGCCCTCGGCGCGGTCGGCGACGAAGTTGAAGATGCGACTCCATGCGGGAGTCATGTGGGGGAAGTTTTCGGTGTAAAGGGTATTTGTAGACATGGATTTCTTTCAATAGGTAGTGGTGATTGGTAAATAGTAATTGGACACTTAAGCTAACCGGGGATGAGACTTACCATCCTATCCCCGGTTACAAATTACCAGTTACTATTTACTACTCTCCAGTCTCTATTCATCTAGGCTGGAAGATATTCCGCCGCCCACTCGATATCGTGATTCTTCAAGGTTTCGGGGGTCGGCGCGCCGTCGGCGTTGAGTCCTGCCAGCTTGTAATAGTGGTCAATGGCGGAATCAACTTCCTCGTGAGTCAGAACGAAGCCCGCAGTGGGACCAGTACCTGTCAAGGCTTTGAAGAATTTCTTCGGCAGTTTGTCGTCCTTGCGTCCGAGTCCCTCGCGGGCATTGAACACACGGAAGAGGTTCAGGCGGCGGCGGCCGACTTCCATCAATTCATCCACAGTCACATCCCAGCCGGTGACAGCGTTGATCATGTCAGCGGTTTGCTTGCCGTCGTAAAGCGTCCACGTGGGACCCCAGACGAACTGACAAAGTTCCGCCGAGTCGAGCATGGAGTAGAAGACCTCGGTCTCATATGCAAAGCGGACTTTTTCGTCCGTGAGGCTGTAGGCAGGTTGAGGCGAGCCAAGACCGATCTGCTTGAGACGGTCAAGGTTGAAATCACCGACACCTTCTTCATAATACGGATCATGCTCGGAGGATTGATGGTCTGCGCCGAACGGGTTGACCGCGTAAATGAGGCTGAGCGAACGTTTGGCTTGCGGCATGTGCGCCGGAGCCTCCGCACCCTTGACCGTAATGAGACATTCGTCCGCGCCGTTGCCCCACACCTTCGCGGCGCGTTCGGAACCCTGCGACAATACCTTGCCAAGAGGTCCTTCGTTCTTTACGATCTGGTCGAGCACCTTGAGCATCACATCGGCGTCACCGAATTTGAGTTCAAGCCCGCCAGTTTGTTCTTTTGTGATAATTCCCTTCTCGTAACATTCAATCGCAAAGGCAATGGTCGCGCCGCAGGCGATGGTATCCACGGCATACTCGTTACAGATCTGGTTCGCCAGCGAGACAGCCGCCAGGTTGTCAATGCCGCAATAGGAACCGAACGTGCCGAGCGTTTCATATTCAGGACCGCCGTAGCGCGGGTCTACTTTATACGCCCCGTCCTTGATCTCGACCACACGCTTGCATTTCACCACACATGCGTAGCAGGTATCGCGCTCTTTCAGAACGGTCTCCGCCATCTTCTCGCCGCTGATCGGCTCACAACCTTCGAATTGACCTTCGCTGTAGTTGCGGGTTGGCAGGGTGCCGATGGTGTTATTGAACAACACCACGACCGCCGTACCGAATTTCGCAAGGCCGTCCATATCGCCGTTTTCGGGGATGGCTTTTGGACCGATACGGTTTAACTCGGTGATCGCTTTCTGGTTGGCAACATTTACTTTCTTCGTGCCGCGCACGACCACAGCCTTGAGGTTCTTGGATGCCATCACCAATCCCATGCCTGTACGCCCGTTATGGCGATTGGACATGGAAACCAGCGATGAGAACAACACGCCATTTTCCGCACCCATGCCATGCTGCAAAATTTCAGCTTTCGGGTCCACTTCCTTGTGGATGATGTCGTCCACTTCCCCCGTGAGTTTGCCCATCAAATGCGCCGCGTCGCGCAGTTCATACTTGCCATCAATGATCGCCAAATAGACAGGCTTGGGCGATTTTCCCTTGATCACGATCCCGTCGAAGCCTGCGAACTTCAGTTCCGCAGGGAAGAAGCCGCCGCTCTGCGAATCGCCAATACCACCGCTGATCGGCGATTTGGCATTCGCATTCAAGCGGCTCTGACCGGAGATCGGGACACCGGTCGTCACGCCGGCCATCAACGTCAACACATTCTCCGGTCCAAGCGGGTCGGCACCCCGGGGCATCTCGCGCAAAATGTAATGCATGCCCATCGCGCTTCCGCCCAAATACTTGCGATAGAAAGCCTCCTTCGGCTCCTCCACCGTCAATTCACCTTTTGTCAAATCAACGTGCAGGATCCTACCGTTATATCCGTTTGGCATGACAACCTCCGTTTGAGTTTTTATCATTATAACAACTGGACTGGACTTCCTACAAATAAACGTTTCCGAATGCGACAGGATTTCCTTGATCCCATTCCTTT
>JBFYRY010000104.1:0-25003 GCA_041302025.1 Chloroflexota bacterium
TCCAAGACAAAATTTAGGCTTTGTTACCGCATATGGCGGTGATACGACTTTTCGAGACTTTGAAAAAATAGGGATGACACGACTTTATGAGATTTGACAGTCTATCATTTGAAAAACGCCAACGATGTTATACACGCGCCCAAAGCATCCATTTGCTCCTGCCAAATAAGCTTCTTCAAAAGTGCCACGTATATCCGCCCATCCAGCAATAAGTGGATTCTTTGAATTATGCTCGTCTTGGCGTATCTGCCTGCATAAAACTAATCCATCGTCTTGCGAGAGAACAGTGCGCTTGACAATAACTACATTAGGTTGGTTGTCCTTTATGCATTTATATCCCGATATAACACTTGAAAAGTATTGAAAGGTAAAACCCTTCTCCTTACATAATGTCTTGAACAATGACATATCGTCATCGTATCCTTCAGTCCATATAACACATACAGTGGTCATGACAATGTAGCCCTCTCCCACGCAGACTCAACCACATCCCTGAACAACCCACTGACAATACGCTTGCGGTAATCTGCGCTTGCACGGCGGGTAAAGAAAACCGTTTTCATTCTACAGGGATCGTAACAACTTCTATTACCTTTGACGCTTTCCCATGTTGGTCAACATCAAAAGTGACGAGAGGAATTTTCAATGTCGCGGCAACTGCCACATAAACAGAATCCGCGCCGCGCAAGCCGTATTTTACGGCGATACGCGACGCGTCATCCATCAGGGCTTTGTCCATTTCCACGATGCGGATATCGGGCAGGTTTTCGATTTTTTGGATGGCACTCAGTCCCAGTTCAGGTTTGCCTGTCACTCTGCTGATGACCCCGCCAACCTCTGCCAGCAAAAGCGATGGAGAGATAAATGTCGTACCCTGCTCACGTTGGGAATTCACCCAGTTCTTCACGGCAATATGGAATTCATCACCTTCAATCAAGCGTGAGACCCAGACACTGGCATCTACAACCACAAACATTACCTTCGTCCTTCTGAGACTGCTTTCGCCGCGGACACTCCTTTTTTCCAGTTCGCACTTATTTCTGCGGCAAGGCTATCCAACTGAATCCAGGCACGTTCGGCATTTTTGGGTTTGGTCTTATTAACGGGGACCAGCAACGCGACAACCTGCCCATGATACGTCACTTGGATTTTGCTTCCAGTTTCACGTACCATGCGGATTAATTCACTTGTTTGTTGTTTTAGTTCACGCACTCCAACAGTCACCATATCATCCTCAAAATTATGTCTACATTTGTAGATACATTATAGCATAACTCAGATTATTGCACCGCTCTCGACCATGCAGTTTCAGCCACATCTCTGAACAATCCACTGACAATATGCCTGCGGTAATCTGCACTTGCCCTCCGCGCGCTGGTGCGGAATTGGGCTTGGACAAGCAAGGCTTCGAGCGCGGATTCGAATGTCTCTGCATTGAGGGATTTACCACGTAATGCATCTTCCGCTTGCATGGCGCAGAAAGGTGTTCCGCCGCCGGGACCGACGGCGATGCGAATATCGTTGACCGTGTCGCTCTCGCGTTCGAGCCAGACGGCGCAGTTCAAGATGGGGAGCGCCACGCCTTGCGGACGCATGATGCGTTTGAAACACGAGGAGACCCTAAGGGATTCGGAATCCCTTAGGGTCTTTGAAATTGGAATATAGAAACCGACGATTAATTCTTCGCCCTGTCTGAGGGAGGATTTGCCTGGACCGAGGAAGAGGTCTTTAAATGAGACTCGCCATGTGCCAGTTGAGTTTGCTATTTCCGCTATTGCATCCAACGCCAGCAGGGCAATTGTCCCATCGGCGGCGGGGAGGGCGTGGGCAACGTTGCCCCCGAGGGTTGCCACGTTACGGACTTGCGGTCCCGCGATCAGGTTGCAGGCTTCGGTGAGGGCCTGGGCATGGTGGACAACTACCGGCGTGGTCGCGACGCGGCTGACCGGGACGGAGGCACCGATGAAGAGTTCCTCACCCGTTATCTCGAGGCGAGTCATCTCTGCAATCGAAGTCACATCCAATAATGTTTGGACGGGAGAATGACGCTCCTGTTTGAGATCAAGCAAAAGGTCAGTGCCGCCCGCGATGGGAATGAGAGGGCGCGGGGCATTGGCAAGCGCGTCCATGGCTTCGGATAAGTTTTGGGGTCGGAGGTAATTTTGCCAGAGTGTCATAATTTTTTAACCACAAAGGACACGACGTGCACAAAGGTTTTAAGTCTTTTCCTTCGTGACCTTTGTGTCCTTCGTGGTGAGAATCATTTCCCGCGTTCGCCGCGGATGTACGGCTCACCCAGCGCGGCGGGCGCACCGATACGTTTGCGCATGGATTCGCGCGAACCGATCACCAGCACGATGACCGTGAACGCATACGGAAGCATCTGCAAAAAGAAACCGAGATAGGAGTTGTAGTAAAACGGATTATCGAAACCGAACAACGTGAGCGGACCTTGAATATCAAGGATGAGGCGGCGGAGCGCACCGAATGCGTACGAACCGACCGCGGCGCGGACGGGATCCCACTGCGCGAAGATGACAAGACCGACCGCGATCCAACCCTGCCCGCCTGTGGTCAGTTCACTAAACCAGCCAGGCGCAACCGCGAGGCTGATGGTCGCGCCGCCGAGACCTGCCAACATGCCGCCAACAAAAACATATGCATAACGCAGACGATACACGTTAATGCCGAGCGCATCCGCCGCGGAGGGATACTCACCCACCGCCCGCAGATGAAGACCTGGGCGCGTGCGATTGATGTAATACCATGCCAGGGGAATCATCAAGTAACCAATGTAGACCAAAACGCTTTGCTTTGTAAAAAAGATGGAACCGAGTATGGGGATTGCCGAAAGCAACGGGATGGAAAAATTCGGCATAAGCGAAACCGTGCCAGCCTTGCTCAAGCCTTCGCCCAATACAAGGCTGATGCCTGTGCCGACCATCGTGAGCGCCAGCCCGCTGACAACCTGATCGGCTTGCAGGGTGACAACAATGAAGGCATGGATCTGGCTGAGCAGTCCCGCGATGATCATCGCCGCCAGCAAACCGATCCACGGGTTGCCTGTGGCGATGGTGGTGCTGAAAGCGGTCATCGCGCCGATCAACATCATGCCTTCCACACCGAGGTTCAAAACGCCCGAACGTTCTGCCAGCACCTCGCCCAGTGTGGCAAAGAGGAGCACTGTCCCTGTGGCAACGCCTGCCTGAAGAATGACAACAAAGTCCATGATTTACTCCTCCTCCCCGTGCACCAAACGCACCCGATACCGCAGAAGGAAGTCGCTAGCGATCAAACAGACGAGGATGATGCCCTGGATCATTTTGGGAATGCCCGAAGGCTGTATCTCACGCCCAGCCAGGATCAACGCGCCGAACAAAATTGAAACAAGAATGATCACCAGCGGATTCAACTTCGCCAGCCACGCCACAATGATGCCCGTGAAGCCGTATCCCGCCGCGATGGGCGACGTCTGCAAACGGCGCACCACACCTGCCACTTCACTCATCCCACCAAGACCTGCCAGCGCGCCCGAAAGCGCCATGACCATGATCGTGTTACGCACAATGCTGATGCCCGCATATTTTGCGGCTTGCGGGTTATCACCGATCAAACGGATCTCATATCCCCAACGGCTTCGATACACGATGAACCACAGGACAATCGCGGCAATGACTCCGAAGATCAAACCGCCGTGTGTCGTCAGCCCGCGCAGGAACGGGATGGTCGAAGCATAGTCCGACAACCTTGGCAGAGACGCACCCAGGGGGAACTTCGGGCTCATTTGGAAGCCGCCTTCGCTCCATACGCCGAAGATCCAAAAGTTCACCCACGACACGGCGATGTAATTCAACATCAACGAACTGATGATCTCGTTCACGTTGAACTTCGCCTTGAGATAGCCGGGGATAAATCCCCACGCCGCGCCCATGCCGAGTCCAGCCAGCGCCATCACAGGGATGAACAGCCAGCGCGATGTTTCGGCGGGCAATACGGGCGCCAGCACGATCGCGCTCGCACCCCACGCGCCCATGATGAACTGCCCCTCCGCGCCGATGTTCCACAACTTCATGCGGAACGCAATCGAACATGCCAGCGCGGTCAAAATGATCGGCGTCGCTTTCACGATGGTATCTGAAAGCACGCCCAAACTTCCGAACGATGCGCGCGCGATATAAATGTATGAAAGGATCGGGTTGCCCCCCACCACCGCGATCACGATCCCGCCCAAAATCAACGCCACAACCACCGCCCCCAAAGTGATGGATAACGAAAGTTTTGTGGATGGTTCCTCAAGCCGCGGTTCGAGTTTGATCCGCCATGCGCCGCGTCTTTTCGTCAAAGTGGATTCAGCCATGAGTCGCCGCTCCCTCTTGATGGATTTGTTCCAACGGTGTGCCTGTCATCATCTGACCAATCGCTTCGATCAGACTTTGGTCTGATTCGTCCCCACCGACCTTTACCTCACCCATGATCTTTCCCTCATAAATGACGTAGACACGGTCGCTCAACGCCAGTAACTCTTCCAACTCTTCAGAGATGAGCAGAACCGCCGCGCCCGCTTCGCGCTGGGTCAACAACAGGCGTTGGACTCCTTCTATCGCGCCGACATCCAGCCCACGGGTCGGTTGAACCGCCACCATGAAGTTGGGATGTCCCGAAATTTCACGCGCCAGGATCACGCGTTGCAAATTTCCGCCCGAAAGAAGTCGCACTGGCGTATTGACCGTTGGCACGATGATGTCATACGCTTCCTTGAGTTGTTGCGCGAACTTCGTCGCCGCACCCATGTCCAGCATGGAACCTTTGGAGATCGGGGCTTTGCGATAGTTCTTCATGATGACGTTATCGGTCACGCTCAAGTTGGGAGAACTGCCCACGTGCGTGCGATCCTCTGGTACGTACGACATGCCATGTTGAATGCCAAACAAAGTATCGCGGTTACTGACCTTATCGCCGTTCAAGGTCACTTCACCGCGTGCACATTTACGAAGTCCCGCGATCACCTGTGAAAGCTCGATCTGACCGTTCCCCGCCACACCCGCAATGCCAACGATCTCGCCTGCACGCACGTTGAGCGAAAGCCCGCGCAGGGACGGCAGACCCTTGTCGTTCTCTGCGAAGACATCTTTCACATCCAATATGATCTGACCAGGTTGTTTCGGCTTCTTGTCAACGAACAGAACGACATCCCGTCCCACCATCATGCTCGCCAGTTCCTGCTTCGTCACGCCTTTGGCAGGGACACCCGAAGCCGTTGCCGCGCCGCGCCGCAACACACTGACGCGATCTGCGATGGCGGTCACTTCCTGTAATTTATGGCTGATAAAAATAACCGACTTGCCCTGCGCCACCATCGAACGCAAGGTATCGAACAAACCGTCAATTTCGGTCGGCGCAAGGACAGCCGTCGGCTCGTCCATGATGAGCACGTTCGCGCCGCGATACAACATCTTCAACAACTCCACGCGCTGTTGTTCGCCAACAGATAACTGCCAGATCTTTGCGCGCGGATCGACTTTGAGGCCATATTTATCACCGAGGTCCGCGATCTTTTTATCGTATTCGTTCAAGCGCATCAGAAAACGCGGATCATCCAGCCCGAGCAAAATGTTCTCGGTCACCGTCTGCGAAGGGACGAGCATGAAATGCTGATGCACCATGCCGATGCCCGCGTTGATGGCATCGCGCGGGGAGGAAAACTCCAGCGCTTTGCCATTCACTTTGATAATGCCTGCATCCTGCCGGTATAAACCAGCAAGGACATTCATAAGAGTGCTTTTGCCCGCTCCGTTCTCCCCCAGCAGGGCATGGATCTCTCCGGCGCGCAGTTCAAAATCCACGTGGTCATTGGCAAGCACGCCGGGAAACCGCTTGACAATGCCTTGTGCACGTGTATACCTGTGTACCTGTCTACAAGTTCTTCGTTACAAAAACGGGGCAGAACCCCGAAGGATCCTGCCCCATTCATCGAACTACTCTTACTGCGGCAACTCAGCGGTAATGCCTTCAGCCCACCACTTCATACAAACCGGGACTGTGCAAGGCAGACCGTATTCCGGGAATGCATCCAGGTCAACCTGTTCGAGACTCTGACCTTCGGGCAGAACCACATTGCCCTTGTTGTCATTGATCGGACCAGTGAACACATCAAAGCGGGTGAACGTACCAGCCTGCATCTGAGCCAGAATATCGCGTACTTCCTGAACCACAGCGGGATCAAGATCTGCAACACCGGGTTGCGGAGTCTGACCTTCCATGAAGCCAAACAGACCCAGCGCACCGGTCTCGGCATCGAAGTAATCCCAACCGGGCACATAGGTGCCGGCGATCACGCCTTCAGCGATCTTGGCATAGATCGGTCCCCAGACCCAGTACGGGGCGGTGAGACAGCGCTCGACCTTGCACGAGCCGTACCAGTCATAAGTCACGCCCCATTTGCCTTTTTCCTGCGCAACATCGGCAACAGCCGGGGTATCCGCGCCGGTGAACACAACCTGCGCACCCGCATCGAAGAGAGAAGCCGCGGCTTCCTTCTCAATCACAGGATCGTGCCAGGTATTGATCCAGCGCACATCCATTGTACATTCAGGGCAGGTCTTCTTCATACCCAAAGCGATCGCGTTACCCAAACGGATCTCTTCCGGGATCGGGAAGGTTGCCATGTAGCCGAGTTTCGGATTACCATCAGCCTTGGCACGTGCGCCAGCCAGCATACCCGCCAGGTATTTCATGTTTTCCATGGCGCCCATCAGGTTGCCGAAGTTGGTCGTGTTGGATTTGATACCAGTGAGGTGAATGAACATCGTGTCGGGGAATTCACCTGCCACGATCTCCATCGGGTCACCAAAGCCGAATGATGTTCCGAAGATCAGGTCAAAGCCCTTGCGTGCCAGTGCGCGGAAGACCTGTTCCGAGTCGGCGCCTTCAGGAACATTTTCAATGTACGCAACATTCACATTATCGACATTCTCCTCAACATAGAGAAGACCTTCATAATGTGCCTGCGACCAGCCGCCGTCATCGTGCGGTCCGATCAATACCATTGCCACATTGAACTTTCCTTTTTCGACCGCGGGAATCTGGAACCCGCCAACCTCTTCAACGCCCCCGCCGCACGCCGACAATACCAGTGAAAGGATCGTCAGCATCATTGCAACTTGCAAAAGTGTCTTACGCATTTCTTCTCCTCGTTTGTGTGATTTTACGTTGATGATGCAATACAAAGAGCAAAGTGAATATCTCTATGACACAGCCTCCTTTCAGGGATTAATTGTCTGACAAATGTCTATACAATTTTATTCTATCACAAATATCGAACCTCTATATTCTAGAACAAATCACCCCACAAATGCAAGTACATTACTCATGGACTACATGCGAACATGCTCTGGACTTTGGCTAAAGCCTCGCTTCGTTCCACGCTGGGGGCTGTCTCCGTTTCTATTCGTTCCCACAGCCGACAGAGCAACGGTCCCACAAAATCCTTTGAGACACGATAAGACACATCCGATAACTCGACCGCCCGCTTCCACTGCCCCACATGGGCATACCCTTCGATGAACACGAATCGTTCCAGCGGGTTGTTTGGATAATCATCCAGCTTGAATGCCTTGTCGCCAAGCCGCGTCACCTCCTCCCAATCATCGAATTGAGCCGCAAGATCAGCCTTCTCGAAATAATAACACCATCCATGCACAGGTTCAGGATTGTAAATCACAGGCATCACAGCCGATTGCTCGCGCAGAATCCTGTCAGCATTGGAGAGTGCCGAGGCTTGGCGCATCAGGCTCTCTTCCGAAATGAAGCGGTTGTCCACATCCAAAACCGGATCCAGCAACCGCAGGCAGGCAGGCGGCTTGAAATAGAATGCCACTGCATCCGATGTGTTGCCGTGGAACGTCCCCGCCTCGTAGGGAAAACGGACGGGACTACCCTGCTTCAACGTAGGTAATGATCCTCCCAAACGATTGGTGGGATAGAACAACGCGTAAGGAATCTCTTCACCAGACAGAGTCGGAGCGTAGATCCAGTTGAGCGCCGCGCCGATCGAGTTATCAGCATAGAAGGATAATTCCTCGTTCATCAAGACAAGGGTATCCGGTTTCAAACCCGGCGCGCGCCATGTCATCTGCCAGAAGAGATCCTTCTGCTTTTCCCAATCCCTACGAAATTCGTTGCCCGTCATCACCTGTCTTCCAGCCGCCAAGGTCACCAGCACCGTCACGAGCAGGACACGATAACGGGTCGGGATAAACTCCATCACCCCGGCAAGGAAGAGACAGGCACCCGGCATGAACGAGATGACAAAACGGTTCGCGGGGAAGTATAGGTTCACATCCAAGCTGGCAAGCCAAAACGGTACACCGGCAAATAGCATGGTTGCCATACCGATGCCGATCGCCCACGACCCGGATGCGCGATCCACATCCCCATAGTCATCGCGGACAATGCGCAAAAATAGAAAGCCCATTGCTCCAACGGCGGCTGCGATGAGCACATACAACGTGGTGACCCGTATGCCATCCACCGCAGGGTTGGGAATCTGGAAGACCGTTCCCCACGTTACCAGGGCCACCTGCCACAAATCGGTCAGGATCACCTTCACCAGTTCGATCAGGGTGTGCAGCGGCGCAACCCGCAGATCCGAGAGCAGCACGTTCTCATAGGAGATGTTGGTAAACACAAAGGCACGGTATAAAACATTCACCAGGAACGCAACCAGATAGGGCAGCCATCGCAGGATGGTCTGTCTTAGGGTCTGTATAAACCATTTCCCAGGCTGTGACTGGGACAGAACATAAAAGATCAGGAATGGACGCATGAGTTCCAGGAAATAAAAGTATTCCATCATCCACAAGTTGAGCAGGGAAAAGGTAAGCGCCAGGATCGTCAATGGAAGGAAACGCCCGGGCATGCGGAATGCCCACAACATCAATAGATACGAGATCAGGAAGAAACATAGGACAATATAAAAATGACTGGAGAGAAACGCCGCCCAATGCAGTTCCAGTGAAGGGTAGAGCAGGAACAACAGACCGACAGTCAGCGCCATCTGTTTGCGTCCCCGCCAGACTTCGATCACGACCAGCCACAGGAGCAGGACGCTCAGCCACCGGCATACGATCGCAAAGTACTGCCAGTAGACCGGGGTCTGGGGAAGGAACGCGGTTGTGACCTGGTACAGAAGCGCCCAGACCGGGCGGCTGGTGGCGAAATACGCCTTCATCGCATCGGCCCCCAACTGGTACCGGATCCACGAAATGGGCAGGTCGTCCCAATAAAAGCCCTGCATCCAGGCAAAGGAACCAAACACCAGCAGGGCGATGGCAAAGAACGACATCACGACCGCACCTGGTTTCGAGAGCATAGAATTGATCTTTTCAGGGAATATTCTCATGGTGTCTGCCTACACAATCCCGCGAATCAGGCCGGGGCCGACCACACGCACCACAAACGCGGGTAACATCTTCCACACACGAATCGCCAGCTGGAACCTGGCACTCTTCTGATTCAACTCTGGTAGATGTCCGCCTTTGGGGAGGTAATACCAATACGCAAGTGGCACTTTACGTGGTCGCCATTTCATTTTATATATTTCATTTCCTGAGCCGTTCAAACTACGTCCCATATCGCAGACCCTGACCCCATTGCGGCAATAATGCTCCAATATCGACCAGTATAAAAACTCACCCGCGTAATCTGCGCGGAAATCGCGCAGGATGTTCGCGTGCAAATTGGTGGCAATCTCACCCTCATGGATCAACACGGCTGAACCGGCGAGCGCACCTTTCGCATCCCTGACAACAACGAACTCCAATCGATCACCGAGGAGGGTTGCCATCCTCTGCAAATATTTCCTTGAATGATACGGCGACCCCAACTCGTGCATACTTCGCGCCAGCACTTCATACGCATCGTCCAAAAGTTCGAGATGACCGAACTGGATCTGATATCCTTTTTTCAATGCCTGCCGCGTGTGCTTGCGATGTTGTGACCCAAACCTCTCCCACAACTCTTCGGCATCCCCCGGCAGGTCAATGAGATAGGTGGAGTAGATCGGATTTTGCATCCACGGAGAAGGAGACACATTGCCATCGTCAATGAACCGGAGCATGCAATATTCAACATTCAACGCATCGGATAATTTTTGCGCTTCGTCCAACATCACATCACGCACTTCAATGGATTTGAAAGCAAAGCCGCCGTAACTGCCAAACGGCGATGTGGCAAGATAATTCCCAAAGATGGGATGACGCACATGCGTGAGAACAAGGATACCCATCACAACATCATTCAGTATTGCTTCATAGCGATGGACTTCATATCCATACGTTTGCCTGATAAGATTTGACCAGGGACCCAACGCCGTGAATGTGGCGGATGAAGCCAGCGCGTCGGACCAAGCCGGGACCTGATCCCCTTCCAATTTGCGGATTCGCATCTCAGACATTCTGCGCCCCCTGCGCGGCTACTATCTCATCGAGATACATGCCCAACGGGGAAACGGGAAAACTCCGCAGGAGGTTTTGGAGGAAACCAGACTTATCGCGGAGAAAAGGCAAAAGGTGTAGATTCAGCACAACGTCGCGTGTGAAGCGTGCATGGGAGGATGGACTCACCAACTCGTACGGGTGCAAAAAGAGGGTGGGGCTGAGTCCGCGTTTTAATTCCCGATCGAGAATCCGGAGAATTTGCCTGCCCAGTAATCCGATACTGAAACTGGACCCGTAAGGAAATTCACCGCTGAACAATAACTTAAAACCAAAGTCACGCGGCGCGGTATAGGTTCTGTTCTTTTTGTGCAAACTTGTCGTACTGACAGGGATCTCCCAAACATTTCCTTTTTTCAACAAGACCCCGGCAGGAGCGTAAATGGAAGAACTGTATGCAAAGCCATTCTGTTCGAGCAATGGATAAGCCGCCTCGTTGATACCGATCATGGGCGCGCGATAGCCGCGCACATGATACTGCCCGCGCCAGGATGAGGATGCACGGATATCCTGCGCGAGTTCATCCACGCTTTTCAACGGGCGGTGGATGTGGCAATGCATGCCAAGTTCGTGCCCTGCAGAAACGATCTTTTGCGGAACTTCGGGATACCATTCCGCAATCTCACCGACGAGATAAATGCTTGCCTTCGAGTCCCCCAGTTGTTCAAGGATGGGATCGAGCGCGTGCAAAGTGAACCTGTTATCCAATGTGCGGCGCTGAACAGGGTCGGTCAAACTGTCATAACGACGAAAAAGGGCAAACCAAGGTTCGTAATCTATGCTCAGGAGCACGCGGGGAGTTATTGACATCGGGCGCAATTATAAACGGATATATCAATACACGGATTTTGACATGGACAAAATAATATTGGGTGGTTTCCTGTTTCTTCAGGGAACCACCCAACCATGAAACCACCCAACTATAAAACTACTTGACGATCCAGGTGCCGGTTTCGCCCTTGAGCGCGCGCCCGAGGTTTTCGGGGTTGGTGATGAGCGCCTTCGAATTGGGCATCGCTTCGAGGAACCAGATCACAGCCTGTATCTTGGGAGCCATCGAACCTTTGGCAAAGTGCGTTCCTTCGGCAAGATAGGCTTTGGCTTCTTCAACGGTCATCTTATCGAGCCATTTCTGTTCGGGTTTGCCAAAGTTGATGGCAACCTTTTCGACAGCCGTGGAGATGACGAACAGATCAGCATTGATCTTTTGCGCGAGCAGGGAGGATGCGAAATCCTTGTCGATCACTGCCGCAATACCTTCGTAATTACCATCACCCGGGTCAACGACCGGGATGCCGCCGCCGCCCACTGTCACGGTGATGATGCCCACGTTCAGCAGGGTTTGGACGGTTTCCAGTTCGACGATCTCTTTCGGAAGCGGGGAGGCGACCACACGCCGCCAGCCGCGCCCGGCATCTTCGACAACGGTCCAGCCTTGCTCCTTCTCGCGGCGGCGGGCTTCCTCTTCTTCCATGAAACTGCCGATCGGTTTGGTCGGCTTCTTGAACGCCGGGTCATCCCGGTCCACGAGTGTCTGGGTGATGACGGTAACAACTTTCTTTTTGATACCGCGCTGGTACAGGATATTCTGCAGATTCTGCTGGAGGGCATACCCGATCGCACCCTGGCTGTCGGCGCCGCACACATCCAGCGGGACTTCATGCATCCCGGCGGTTTTGGCGGCGATCTCGGACCGGCGCAGGATATACCCAACCTGAGGTCCATTGCCGTGACCGATGGCGATATCCCAGCCTTGTTCGATCATATCGGCAACGTGCATGCAGGTCTCTTTGGCTGCATCATATTGGCTCTCGACGGTAACGTGCTTGTCATCCTTGATGAGCGAGTTGCCGCCAATGGCGATGACTGCTAGTTTAGTCATATTGTCTCCTGATCTTCTAGTCTTTTAGTCTTCTGGTCTTCTAGTCCGCTAGTCTTCTAGTCTCCGAGTCGTGTTGACCAGCAGACTAGGGGACCAGTTGACTGACGGACTAACTCATCGTCAACGCCATCACGGCTTTTTGCGCATGGAGGCGGTTCTCGGCTTCATCGAACACGACGGAATTTGGACCATCGAGCACTTTGCTGGTCACTTCGACATCGCGGTCGGCGGGAAGCGGGTGCATGTAGATGGCATCCTTGTGTGCAACCTTGAGCTTGGCATCGTCCATGATCCAGTCTTTGTACATGTCCTGGATCTTCTTGCCTTCCGTTTTATCGTTCGTGGTCAACAGTGGGCCCCAGGACTTGGCGTAGATGACATCTGCATCCTTGCAGGCTTCGGTCATACCGTCCTTGCTGTCAATAATCTCGAAACTGGTTCCAGCAATCTTCGCCTGCTCCTTCGCCTGCTCGACGATATCAGGCATGAGTTTGAACTCGGGCGGATAGGCAAGTGTCACGTCCATGCCGAAGCGGGGCATCTGAAGGATGAGCGATTGTGGAACAGAGACTGGCTTGAGGTAGGAAGCCGCATAAGCCCACGAAACGACGATCTTCTTTTTGCGCAGGTCGCGTCCCTTTTTCTCCATGATGGTCATCAGGTCGGCAAGACACTGGAAGGGATGGTAAATGTCGCATTGCATGTTGAGGACCGGCGCGCGGCTGGACTTGGCGACATCGTTCAGATATTTGTTGCCGTCGCCAAAGTCACAGTGACGGATGGCAATACCGTCGAAGTAGCGCCCGAAGATCTCGCCGATCTCAACAGGCGTATCGCCGTGTGAAATTTGAGTGGTGTTCGAATCAATGAACGCGCCATGACCGCCAAGCTGAGCCATGCCCGCTTCGAACGATCCGCGCGTGCGCGTGGACGAGAAGAAGAACAGCATCGCCAGCACCTTGTCACGTAAATACGGATGTGGTTCGCCCAAGGCGCGTTTGCGCTTCAGGTCCCATGCCACGTCTAATACGGTTTCGACTTCTTCTCTGGTGAAATCCAAATCACCAATAAAGTCGCGCCCACGAAAGTTTGTTTGCATAATTTAGTCTCCTTGTCTTCTAGTCTTCTAGTCTTCTAGTCTTTTAGTCTTTTAGTCTGCTTGTCCACTTGTCTGCTTGTCGTTGAGTGGCTAGTCTGATTTTCTTAGATAGGTCATCTTTCCGTTGATGAGTCGTTTTACCTCCGTTGCAAGGATCAGTAGATCACGAAAAGGTTGTCATGCTGAACGAAGTGAAGCATCTCTACCTTGACTGGAAGGCTCCACGACAGGAGGAGGGATTCTTCGCTCCGCTCAGAACGACATTTCGTGAAGCACTGATAATCCCGTGAGAAGTTATCTTGACGGGTTAAGCTATAAACATAACCTGCCAATTCTCTCGCCTTTTGCCATGCAATTAAATCTTCAAAATTCTTCATCGTTGCCATAAATGGTCTCAACTTAATTCAGCCAACTTAATCCTACCTACCGACAAGAAGACTAGCGGACTAGTTGACCAGAAGACTTATGTAGGCACTCTCAATATTTCTCCATCCACAAACTTCCCATTCTCCCAAAACAGACGGATGCCTTCACACGGTTCGAAATGCGAGCCCCAGGCAAAATGATCGGCATCCGGCAGGCATGCCACCGCGCCCAATTCCGCCACGCCGCCGTGATTGATGACCAATGCGGCACGTCCATCGGCAAGATAGTCCACGAGTTTGGTGTACACCACGACGAGTTGAGTGGCATATCGAGTCGCGGCTCCGCCTTTGCGAACAACTTCCGCATACCCCGCACAGGATAGAGGCCACGGCGCTTCGCGTTCAACGTCACTGCCGTAGGTGCTCATTAACTCGTTTTGTTCGTCCACGGCAAAGCCCATGGCGATTGCAGTCTCAAACGCACGCGGAAGTGTGGATGTTACCACACGGTCAAACGGACCAAGGTTCTGCCCCACAAGGCGTGCAAGAGACACACCCGATTGATTCAAATGGTCACCGGGTTTCAAGCGGATGGAATGTCGTCGGATTTCGATGGTTTTCATGGTATCAACCCGTCATTGCGAGTGAAGCGAAGCAATCTCCAATTCGGTAGTGGGGATTGCTTCTCGAAGACTCGCAATGACGAAACAGCCTCCAGTTAAGATAGAAGCGGGCTTTTACTCCATCGCGCCGAGGACGAGAGCCAGCAACGTCATCCGCATCACAACACCGTTGAAGGCTTCCTGCCAGTAACGCGACCAGCGGGTGATATCCACGTCGAGGGGAATCTCATCCATGCGCGGCAGGGAGTGGAGCAGGATGGCGTCGGATTTGGCTTTGGTCTCGAGCAGTTCGCGCGTGATCTTGTAGTTGGCGGGCGTGAGGTTGAGTTCGCCGGTGCGTTCATCGCGCGACTTGGTGTAATCGGGTTGCACAACAGGCTCGACCAGAATCACGTCGGCTTCGGCAATGGCTTTCTCGACATGGTCGGCTTCCTTGAAGTTCACACTTAACTGCTTGAGTTCCTTCTTGAAGTCTTCGGTGAGTCCCATATCGGGCGGGGCGACGAAGGTGATCGGGCAATCGAACTGACTGAGGGCATAGCCAAGCGAGTGCATGGTGCGCATGCGCATATCGCCGACCGCCAGCCACTTCAACCCATCAATGCGACCCTTCTCGCGCAGAACGGTGTACAGGTCGGTGAGAATTTGCGTGGGATGCTCACCCCAGCCGTCGCCGCCGTTGATGATCGGCACGCTCGCCCACTTCGCGGCTTCGTGCGGCGCGCCCTGCTGGAAGTGGCGCATCACGATCACATCGCCGTAATACTCCAGCATCTTCACCGTATCCTTGATGGACTCTTGATAGAAGTCGCCCGCGCGCGTCATCTTGGCATCGGAGAAACCGGTGACATGACCGCCGAGGCGGTGCATGGCGGCTTCATGCGCGAGACGTGTGCGCGTGGACGGCTGATAGAACGCGGTGACGAGGGTCTTCTCTTTGAGCATGTCCACGTTCTTGCGGGACCTGGCGATGGGTTCCATTTTCTGAGCCACATCGAACACGTGGAAGAACTCGTTGCGCTCGAACTCCTTGAGCGACAATATGTCACGACCAGCGAAACTACGCATGTGAAAACTCCTTTACATTTTTTGGAATCCTGAAGTTCTGCTTCAGGATTTGTGTCGTGCCAGAATCCGAAAGTTCTACTTTCGGATTCTGGCCAATTTACCTGTTTACTTGCTTACTCAGAATGCCCGGCAATAACGCATAGAACTCCGTCGCCGCGACGACTTCATCAAGCGGGACATTCTCGTCGCGCATGTGCGCGGTCTTCTCGTCACCGGGACCGAAACCGATGGAGGGGATGCCCGCCTTGCCAGCCCAGTAGGTGCCGTTGGTCGAGAAGTCCCAGGTGCCGAGCGGACGCTTCTCGCCCCAGAGGGCTTCAATCGTCACCTGACCTGCCTGAGCCAGGGGATGAGTGTCCTCCAACAGCCAGGGCGGGTAGAACTTCGAGACCGGGAAGACAAATCCCGTGTAGGACGGTTCGTCGTAGAAGAGTTCCTCCACATGGATCTCGTCCTGCAGGTAATCGGGGATCAAGCCTTTGATCTGCGCGATCACTTCCTCGCGTGTCTCGCTCAACGTGAGACGGCGGTCGAGGAAGATGGTGAACTGGTCGGGTACCGCATTGATGGACGCTGTGCGCGCCACTACATCGGTCACCGCGACGGAGGGATGACCCTGCACCGGGTGAGCGCCCAAGCCCAGTCGAAACCTGCGGTCCAGTTCGCGGATGTCCGTGATGACTGCCATCATCTTGTACACGGCATTGTCACCAAGATAATGTGAGGCGGCGTGCGCGGATTGTCCGTGGGCAGTGATCTTCAACTCGATGCGTCCCTTGTGCCCGTGATAGACCTGCATTTTGGTCGGTTCGCCGATGACCACGAAATCAGGCAACACCTTTGGGTCGGCTTCCACGAAGGCGTTGGGCGCGATGCCGTCGCACCATTCCTCCATGTTGCCGAAGTAATAGGCGGTATACCCATCGAGCAGACCGAGGTCGCGCGCCATTGCCAGCCCGTAGATCATCCCCGGCGTGGAGCCTTTCTCGTCGCAGGCGCCGCGCGCATACAGGCGCCCGTCCTCCACCTTGCCCTTGAACGGATCCCAGTCCCATTCGGCGGGATCACCCACGCCCACCGTGTCGATGTGCGAGTCGTAGACGATCACCTTCGGTCCGTTTCCGATGCGACCGATGGTATTGCCCATCTTGTCGAAGCGCGTCTCGTCGAAACCGAGTTTTTGCATCTCCGCCTGGATGCGGTCGCCCACATCCTTCAATTGCCCGTCCATGCTGGGGATGGCACAGATCTCGTGCAGGAAGTTGATGATGTTGTCGTGGTTTTCGGCAACTTTTTTTCTGATCTCATTTATTTCTGACATGCATGCACCTCATTCGAAAATATAGCCACAGAGATCACAGAGAACTCTGAGTTTTTGGTTGTTCATAGGGCAAAGCGTTTGATGCCGTCTTTGACCATTTTTGAGTTGAAATTTATAAGCAAACCTGTTTTCTTGTTGGTTAATCTCATATAGGACAAAATCTGCGCTTCGAAAACAGGGTCGTGCCTCTCGACACTCTTAAGCTCCAAAATTACAGTGTCTTCCACCAGAATATCGATGAAGTAATCACCAATGGGTTTGCCTTTGTATTCCACAGGAATTTTCACATTCTTTGCAACCTTTAGACCATTGATCTCCATTTCAACGACCATTGCTTCTTTGTACAGTTTTTCCAACAATCCCGGTCCAAGGCGCTTGTGCACTTCGATCGCGCAGGCAATAATCCTGCGTGTTAAAGGATCATCTTTTTCAGACAATCTTTTTTGCGGCAAGGATCCTATCACCATCTTTCAGCACCTACATCCAAAAGCCAAAACCAAACTCATCACTCACTGAATCTCATTCTCTCTGTGGTCTCTGTGGCAAAAATCTGTCTATGGATTACCGATCCTCCGCACCACATGGAAGTTGAAGTAGCCCGGGATGAAATAGCTGACCGTATGATCCACGATCTTGCCGGTGTCGTTGTATAGTTGTGAGACGAATTGCAGTAACTTGTCGCCGCGGGCAAGCATAAAGTCCAGGACGGAACCGGTGAATCCGTCCGGCAGGTCACTCGGCTTGAGCAAATCTGCGGGCAGGGTATCGATCAAATAAGCGACCGGGCGGTTATCGGCACGGACCACACGTCGGATGCGTGTGAGGCGGGTCCCCTCCGCGAGTCCCAGCCCGGCGGCAGAGTCCTTGTCGGCATCCACCTGATCGACGTGCAGGTCGCTGACCGTGGTCTGCAAATTCAACCGGTGCGCCATGGTATCGAGGCTCTCCAGCACCTCCAGCCCTGAATCGATGACGGGAACCTTGCCCATCACATACGTGCCCGAACCCTGGCGGCGGCGGATCAAGCCCTGCGTTTCGAAGGTGCGCATCGCTTCGCGCAGAGTGGCGCGCGAAACGCCCATCTGCTTCGCCAGTTCAGGCTCTGAGATGAGGCGTTGACCGGCGGGGGTCTTTGCGATCAGTTTTGCCAGGTCAGCCTGCAAACGTTGGAACGGAAAATTAGCCATGGAAACTCCTTGAACGAAAGATGACGAACAATGACATACCATCCAGATCGATCAAAAGCGACCCGGACAGGACGGACCGGCATCGCCCCACTCACGGACTGTGACGTCATTTGAAAAAACAATGAACATTGGCCGCACGATGTTCTTCCTAATGATACTTTCCAAACGATAACGGGATATCGGCAAGAGGCTTGAGGTTCGCGTCCCAGTTCGAGACGAAATCAAGGACCTTTGCATAGTTCTGCTCGAACGGATGAAGCGAGTCGATGAACAGCGCGGTATCCGGCTCCCATTCACCGGGCAAGCGCCTGCGCGTGATGACGGTCCATGTTCATGAAGACCGAGTCGGCGATGACATCCAGCCCCAATTCGAGTTGTGTCTCGATCAGGTCGAGCAGGATGGACACTTTCGAATCCCAGAACTCGACGCCGACATTCTCCGGCACTTCGCCGATGACATCGTCGATGCACAGGAGCGGACGGTGCAGTTCACGCGCCAGCCGACTGGCAAGCGTGGTTTTACCCGTGCCGGGCAGACCGGAGAAAATGATGAGGTCAGTCATGTGCCGCCGCGGCAGGGATCAATGTCACAAAGAGAAGCGGGAGGAGAGTAAAGTATTGCACAGGCGCGAAAGGATGCCCTACTTGGCTAGTTTGGCGGGGAACATTACAGCATCCACAAAACGCAGGATGGACGCGCCGGTGTTATTGAAGCGATGGGTCTCGTTCGGGGCAACGTAGATCACCGAGCCGTCCCTGATCGGGTAGGTGGTATCTTTCGTTTCCACCTCGCCCTTGCCGACCAGGACGAAGATCTCATGCTCGGAGTCGTGCTGGTGCATGGGCGTGGATTTCATGGGTTCGAGTTCCAGCAGGCGCATGGAAAAATTCTCGGCGCCCTGCGACGCGTTGATGCACCAGCGTACGGTGAGTCCTTCTGCACCGGTTTGCTCGACGGGGAGTTCACGGTAGTTCTTGATGTACATGGCGGGTTCCTTTGGTAAATGGGTTTGGTGGATGTCGTTGCGAACCGCCGCTTTTGCTCTTTGGCGGTGAAGCAATCTCCAACTTGATTAGGGGATTGCTTCGTCGGGGAGAGCACCCTCCTCGCAACGACATTACGACAACAGCCTTTTGGCGGACTTGTTGTGCTTCTCGATCAACTTCCTCTCATCGACGGTGACCACGCTTCCTTCTCTAACGATGAATTTGCCTCCGACTACGGTGTAATCCACGCGGACAGATTGTCCGAACACGATCGCAGAGACGGGGTCGTGCATACCCGTAAATTCGATGCGGTTGAGGTTCACGGCGAAGAAGTCGGCGCATTTGCCGGGTTCCAGCGAGCCGATGTCTTTTCTTCCTAACACCGCCGCACCGCCGCGCGTTCCGAGATGGATGGCTTCTCTTGCTGTCATCAGTTTGCGATTGGGATCGTTGGATAATGAATAGCCGGTCAGTCCCTCTTTGACGCGCGAGACCAGCATCGCGTTGCGGACTTCTGCCAGCAAGTGCGAGCCGTCGTTGGAGGCGGAGCCGTCCACGCCGAGACCGACGTTGACGCCAGCCTTGCGATATTCCTTGATGGGCGCGATGCCGGAGGCGAGCCGCATATTGGAGGTGGGACAATGCGCCACGCCGCAGTTGTGTTTGGCGAAGACTTTGATTTCTTCGTCGTTGACCCAGACCGCGTGCGCGAACCACACGTCGTCACCGACCCAGTCCACTTCCTGCATGTACCCAACGGGACGATGACCGAACATCTTCATACAGAATTGTTCTTCGTCTTCGGTCTCAGCGAGATGCGTGTGCAGATGCACGCCATATTCACGCGCCAGTTTGGCGGATTGTTTCATCAGATCACTGGTCACGCTGAAAGGCGAACACGGTGCCAGCACGATCTGCACCATCGAACCGGGTTTGGGGTCGTGATACTTTTCGATGAGGCGTTGCGAGTCTTTGAGAATGTTCTCTTCGGTATCCACCACGCTATCGGGCGGGAGTCCGCCTTTCGATTCGCCGAGGGACATGGAGCCGCGCGAGGCATGGATGCGGAGTCCGATCTCCATAGCGGCGGCAATCTCATCGTCCAGTTTGGAGCCGTTCGGAAAGAGGTAGAGATGGTCTGAGGCGGTGGTGCAGCCTGAAAGGGCGAGTTCGGTCAGTGCGGTGGAAGTCGAAGTAAAAATATCATCCGGCTGGAGGCGCGCCCAGATGGGATAGAGGGTCTTGAGCCAGTTGAAGAGGTTGGCATCCTGCGCGGCAGGGACGGCGCGCGTGAGGGTTTGGTAGAAGTGATGGTGCGTGTTGACGAGACCCGGCAGGAGGACGTGACCTGTGAGGTCGAGGACTTCGTCGGCGGATTGGGGGAGGTAGGCGGTTTTACCGACTTGCTCGATGAAGCCGTCGCGAATAAAAAGACCACCATCCGAGAGTTCGGTTTGGTGGTCATCCATGGTGAGGAGGTGGGCGTGTTTGATGAGGAGGGTTGTCATGAGTTTTTAGCCGTTAGCTTTTAGTGGTTAGCCGTTAGTCGACTAGACGAAAGTTGTCTGACAAAGGTCAGTGTAGCAAAAAAAGGTTAGGATGTCAACGAGGAGCGTTGAGTTTGTAATGTTCAGTTTTGTCTTTCAAGAAACTGACCATGTCGATTCGGGGTGGAGGTTGCTATACCGCACTCGGTCAAAAATTGCGCCTTTTTTAGAAGGCGAAAAGAGCAATTTTTGACCGTGGGTATTATATAATGAGGGTAGGACACGAAAGAGGGTGTTCCATTAATGTTCCAGTCAAGTTCCGAAAAAGCGGAACGCGATGATTACCGTGTTCCGAAATTGGGAAGAACTTTTGCGCAGGCGAATCCTCTGGAGGGCGTGCAAATTGATCAAGACATAGGTCAGGGTGTTGTGATTGGCAATGGAGGTGCCATTGCGTAGTTTGGGTCGTTCGATGCCAAAATCGACAGCCTGACTGTTGATCCTCTCGGTGGCGGTACGCTGCTTGTAGACCGCTTTGTATTCTTCGCTTTGACGGTCCAATTGGTAGCGCAGGCGCGAACCAGGACTGGTAGCCAGAGTGGTGACACAACCGCCTTTCGGCCAATGCACGTGTTCGACAGGACAGCCTTGACCCGTGTTGGTTGGATGAAGCAGCGGGCAAACGAACCTGCCACGCTCATGGGGAATGAGCGTCGTTTTGCACCAGAAGACATAACGCAGCGACATGGCGAGACCGGCCTGGCAAAGTGGTAGTCCCTGTGCGTTGAATTGGCGGTTGGTCTTTCTGCCGCGTTCGACGAAAGGCACGGCAGCAAATCCGGGTGGCTCGGCGCTGGCAAAATACTCATACACATAGAATGCGTCAAAGGCGGCATCAAACGCGCCAAAGCGCGGGCGAAAACCAAGACGTTGTTCCACGTCTGCCATCAGCGGTTTGAAGTAACTGACATCGGATTGATCGAACGATTGGGTGAGTTCTGCGAGAACAAATTCACCCCAATCTGCCGCTTTGGTTGCGACAACACCGGAACCATACCCCCAGTAGAATTCGCCGAAATCGGTTTTGCTCATATCCGCTGGCAGACTCTCCACTGCGTCTTTTTTCTTGCGTTGATTATGCTTGCGCTTGCAACCCAGACGACAATCCGGGTCTCCGGCAGGCTGGCGGGTTTTGTCATAACGTCCCTGCGCGATGAAGGTTTTAGGGTTATTTTCCTTCACCCAGGCGATAATATGCTTGGTGTCAAGGGAAATGCACTCTCCAAAACGGGTTGGGGGCGGCAATTTGCCCTGCAACTCGCGCTGGACCAGGGAGATCGTGTCGCCCAGGAGGAACTGCAGGCTGGTATTGGGTAGGGTGCGCAACAAACGGCTGAGATGACGATGCGTGGGCAGACTGGCTTTGACGTCAAAGCCCCAGGGGTATATTCGAGATGGACAGAGTGGAAAACCCAATACCCAAACCAGCGCGGGGTTCTCGATCAGGTATTGCCAAAGATCGGCGATGTAAGCAATATGCTGATCGATCTTCACCAGATAGGCGGCGACCAGTGGCGCATATGGCATGGGCGGTTCAGTGGGTGAAAAACGTTGATCGGGACGATCTGGAAAGTGTTGCCAATCCAACATCCCCAACAGTTGCACGTACTTCAAGGCAACTTCCGACTCTTGCACAAACCTGGGCAATTTTATGATCGGGAGACTGGCCAGCACGGACAGAGGAAGACGTGAAGTTGGGGCACGTTCCCAAAGTTGTATCAGGGGACGGAGCCGGATAGGGACAGACAAACGGATCATCAGATTCTCCTTTCCAGGCTGGATGTGTTGACGCTATTGTAGTCATGAAAAAAATTCGGAACACGGTGTGCATCGCGTTCCGAATTCCAACGGGTTCGTCTCGACTGTGTTCCGCTCAGGTTCCAATTGGTCGGAACCCCAGTTGGTCCGTGTTCCGATTTTTGGCCATCGTGTCCCAACCGTGTTCCAGTCATGTTCCAAAAATCGGATCACGGTGTACAATCATGTCCTACCCTCGAAATAACCAGTTCATCCGTTAGCAGACTAAAAAGTGATAAAGCAAACGTATTTCAGCGCCAGCCGGGTGAACATCTCTTTTCAAGGTAAACGATGAACACTGCAATCTTCTCAAAACGCATTTACAACACGACAACGCTGACTGTGGATGTGAAAAACATCTTCGATCACATGGACGATGTGCGCAATGCCTTCCACTCTGGACAAGTGAGCAAAGCCTTCGCGGAAAAGATCATGATGGTCGTTACCGCCGTTAATGGCTGTCGCTACTGTTCCTATGGACACGGTCGAGCCGCATTGGCGGCAGGTGTTACAGAATCCGAATTACAAAAACTGATGGCGCTCGATCTCAACGGCTCCGACAAGAATGAAGTGATCGCCCTTGCTTTTGCACAACATTATGCAGAATCAGGTTGTAATCCGGACCCTGCCGCCTGGAACAGAGTCATCGAATTTTATGGGGAAGAAACCGCCAACAATATCGCGGTCTATTTACGTATGATCACATTTGGCAACCTACTCGGCAATACATTTGACGCCCTGCTCAGTCGGTTCGCTGGCAAGCCTGCTTCAGGCAGTAGTCTCTGGGGCGAATTAGGCGTGCTGTTCGGAGCCATCTGGATGCCTCCTTTTAGGTTGTTCCTTCAGCTGTTCAAACCCAAAAGTGAAGGTACATGAGTTTTACAAAAACGCTCCAAAAATCAAAGTGATTGTAGAGTATTTGTTTATTCTATTGACTTTTTATCTATAGTGATATAAACTATAGATAAAGGAGAAATACTATGCCAGGTGGAAGAGGTTTTGGTCAAGGACGTGGAAGGGGCGGCGGCAGGCGCAAGATGTTCTTTTTGGAATCCTGCCTGCTGGTGCTGCTCCACCGCGAAGCGAGTTATGGTTACAGCCTGATGGATGGTTTGAAAGAGTTTGGCTTTCAGACCGATGAGATGGACATCAGCATCCTGTACCGCGCGCTGCGCGATTTGGAAGCCGCAGGGATGGTGACCAGTTCATGGGGCGAAGACAGCCTCGGACCGCAGCGCCGTATATATACAATCACTCCACAGGGAGAGTCGAATCTGGCAGAGTGGATCCAAGCCTTGCGCGAAAGACGCAAGGAAATCGAATCACTTGAAGCGGCGTACGACGCTGTCAAGAAAAAATAATCGAAACGGCATACGAAAGGAGTCGATCATGCCACAACAAGATGGAACTGGACCGAATGGACAAGGATCGCGCACTGGTCGCGGAATGGGCAACTGCAACGGACAAGGCGGAAGCGGACAAGGACGTGGACTTGGGCGTGGTCAAGGACGCGGATTGGGTCGTGGACGCGGATTGGGCCTCGGTGTAAATTCGCAGAATACCTCATGGCTTCAAACCCAACTCCGCGACTTGCAAGCCGCCATCGAAAAATTAACAGAAAAGATTAAGTAGGGAATAGATAAGTAGTGAATAGAGAGTAGTAACCCATCAACTACTCTCTATTCACAAATCTCTATTCTCTTCACCCAAGGATAAATACATGAAACTTGTCATCTCGATTACTGGTAATAACCTCGAATCACCCTTCGACCCGCGATTTGGACGCGCCGCTGCATTTTGCCTGGTGGACAGCGAAACGGGCGAATGGTCATCTCACGAAAACCCTGCGCTTTCTGCCTCAGGTGGAGCGGGCGTGCAGGCAGCGCAATTCATCGCCAAACTGGGTGCGCAGGCAGTTGTCAGCGGGGCATACGGACCGAACGCCTTTGACACCCTCTCCCCCGCTGGAATCGAAATGTATCTCGCGCCGTCAGGTGAAACCCTGACTGCCGCCGATGTGCTGACACTGTTCAAGGCGGGCAAACTGAGCAAAGCCGAAGCCGCCACTCACTCAGGTTATCACGAGGGGCATCACTAATGCGAATCGTCGTCGCCAGCGGAAAAGGCGGCACAGGCAAAACCACCGTCGCAACCAGTCTGGCACTGTCCACCGGGGAATCATCCGTCCGTTTTATAGATTGTGATGTAGAAGCGCCCAACGCCGCGCTCTTCCTACACCCAATGCTGGATACACGCAAAGCAGTTGGTATCCAACTGCCAGTGGTAGATGAGGCGCTCTGCACCCATTGCGGGCGCTGCGCTGAAGTTTGCGAGTTTCACGCCATCGCTGTCATCGGCAAAAAGATATTGATATTTCCTGAACTCTGTCATGGCTGCGGCAGTTGCACGCTGATTTGCCCCGAAAAAGCCATCAGCGAGCGGTTGGATGTAATGGGCGTGCTTGAAAGCGGAATGACCGCCACGGGTGTGGATTTTGCCCAAGGCGTGATGAACGTTGGCGAGCCAATGGCAGTCCCCATCATCCGCGAGCTGAAAAAATGGACTCCAACCCATCCATTTGAAATCGAGATTCGCGACGCCCCGCCCGGCGCATCCTGCCCGGTGGTCGAAACC
>JBFYRY010000105.1:0-27825 GCA_041302025.1 Chloroflexota bacterium
ATGAAGAATCGATTAATGTTCGTTCTCGGTCTGTTGGTCGCTGTGAGCATGGTGCTCGCCGCCTGCGGACCTGCCGAAACTGCAGTCACTGAAGAACCCATGGCGCCCAAGCCCACCGAGGCAGCTGCGCCGGAACCCACCGCCATCCCCGAACCCACCGCGATTCCGCCCACCACGCGCCATGGCGGCTGGCTGGATGAGATCAATTACTCAGTTGTTGATGCGCAATCGGCGATTACACAGATCGGCGCTGGCGCTGTTGACATCTTCAGTTATGGTCTTGCTGCCGACAAGCTCCAGGAAATCAAAGATGCCGGATTGTGCTACACACAGTCCTATGGCACCTATTATGACATGATGTACAACCCGGCGGTCTTCACCGACACCACCAAGTTGAACCCCTTCTCGAATCGCAAGATCCGTGAAGCGACAAACTGGCTGATCGACCGCGATTACCTCAACCAGGAAATCTATGCCGGCGGCGCCCTGCCCAAATACTTTGCGCTGACCACCCAACTGGTGGATTACACCAGCGTGATCGAAGTTGCCCGCGGACTCGAAGCCTATTATGCCTACAACTTCGACAAGGGCAAGGAAGTCATTACCAATGAAATGTTAGCCATGGGCGCAACCGTTGGTGCAGATGGCAAATTCATGTACAATGACGCCCCCGTCAATCTCATCTTCCTGATCCGCAACGACGGTGACGGCACCCGCATTCCCATGGGTAACTACTTTGCCCAACAGATGGAAGCGGTCGGCTTCACTGTCGAACGCCAGGAAAAGAAATCCTCGGAACTCTCTCCCCTGTGGATTGGCTCTGATCCCAAGGAAGGTCTGTGGAGTTTGTACACGGCTGGCTGGGGTTCCAGTGGCTTGAACCGTGACGAGAAGAGCATCTTCCAGGAAATGTACCTGCCCACCAGTGCACAGGGCATCCCGCTGTTCTTGGATAATGCTGTCGATCCTGAATTCCAAAAGATCGGCGATGACCTTGCGAATGGTAATTTCACCACGCTTGAGGAGCGCCGCGAACTGATGCTTAAAGCCCTGCCGCTCTCCGTGCAGGACTCTTTGCAGACCTGGATCGTTGACCTGCAAACCTATGCGCCTTTCAACTGTGACCTCCAGGTCACTGCAGATGTGGGTGCGGGTGTTGAGACCACTTTCATGGGTCCCTATAACCTGCGTTATGCAGGTGTCGAAGGTGGTGTGGTCAAGAATGGCTCCACCGACACCTTCTTCACCGATCCCTGGAATCCTGTCGATGGCGCCAACTGGGTCGGAAGTGCCTGGCTCCAGAATGCCACCTCCAGCCGTGGTTTAATGCCTGATCCTTACACGGGTTTGGCATGGCCCCTGCGCGCCGAGAAAGCCGATCTGGTCGTTCAGACTGGTCTGCCCATTGGCACGAATCTCGACTGGGTCAACCTGACCTTTGAAGATACCATCACTGTTCCCACGGATGCCTGGGTTGATTGGAATGCTGAAACCCAGACCTTCATCACCGCTGGTGAGAAATTCCCCGAAGGTCTGACCACCAAGACCAAATCTGTCATTTACTACCCGGCTGACCTGTACACAACCGTCAAGTGGCATGATGGCAGTTATGTGTCTGCGGCTGACTTTGTCATGTACATGATCATGACCTTTGATCGCAGTAAAGAAGCAGCTGCCATCTACGATCCGGATACCGTCGGCAACTTCGAAGCCTTCCTGAGCCACTTCAAGGGTGTCCAGATCGTCTCCACCGACCCGCTGGTGATCGCCACCTATGATGACAACTACTTTGCCGATGCAGAGTTGAATATAACGTCCTGGTGGCCTGCTTATGGTTATGGCGAAGCCCCCTGGCAGAATATCGTCATTGGCAACCTTGCCGATGGCGCTGGCGAACTTGCCTGGAGCACCGGAAAGGCTGATGCGAAAGCCGTCGAATGGATGAGTTTCATCGGTGGTCCAAGCCTCGAGATCCTCAGTAAGTATTTGGATCAGGCGATTGCCGAAAACACTATCCCGTATGCCCCCACCCTGGGCGCCTACATCACGGCTGAAGATGCCACTGCCCGCTATGCCGGACTCAAGGCATGGTACACAGACAAGGGACACTTCTGGGTTAGCAGTGGTCCTTACTACCTGGCTACTGTCGATCTGAACGGTTTCACCGCCTCGGTCAAGAATAACCCCGAATTCCCCGATCTCGCTGACCGCTGGGCGAAATTTGGCGTAGGCCCTGTGGGCGAAGCCGCACTCGATGGTCCTGCCCAGGTCAAGATCGGTGAAGAAGCGGTCTTTACCGTTGCTCTCACCAACCGCAACACCGGCGATCCGTACCTGACTGCCGATGTCAAAGAGATGAAATTCCTGCTCTACAATGACAAGGGCGAGACCGTGTACGTGGGCGCTGGCGTGGCTACCGCTGACGAAGGTGTATTCACCCTCACCATTCCTGCTGATGTATCTGCCAAGCTTGTTGCTGGCACCGGCAGTATCGAGGCAGCCGCGGTTCTTATCCCCGTTGCCATCCCTGCCTTTACATCGGTTGACTATGTGGTCGTTCCGTAAGTTTTAGTTCTGCACGTTGAAGATGAGGGGCAGGGATAAAAACCTTGCCCCTCCATATTTTGTATGAATAGTGAGAGTGATATGGCCTCTGAAACAAATGTCACATCAGAGCTCGAACCCAAGACCGAAAAAAAAACACGCACAAACAGCACCTTTCTCCGTGTTTTTAGGTATTCATTATACAGGCTTGCGTCGATGCTGGTCACGGTCATAATCGGTGTCTATCTGACCATTTTGATCGCCAATATGGGTGGATATGTGGACACCATTATGCGGAATGAGGTCCGTGATACCACCACACAGGCCATTCTGGCGAACCCCAACTACCGCACCTTGGCCCCCGAAGCCAAAGCGAAACTTATTCAAGAAAAGATCGCAAACGAGGAGAGACGCCTGGGGCTGGACCAGCCTTTTGCGGTACGCTCTGTAAAATACCTCAAGAACGCCCTCACTTTGAACCTGGGCCGCGCCATAAACATGAAAAGCGACCAGGGTTCCAAGGAAGTGCGGCTCATCCTGCTCGAACGCCTTCCCGCAACGCTCCTGTTAACTGGTTCGTCTTATCTGTTATTATTCTTTGCAAGTATATTTATTGCCCTCTCCCTGTCCAGAAAGTACGGCAGTTTTTGGGATAAGGCTATCATTGCGCTTTCACCGACATCGGCCGCCCCCCCCTGGTTTTACGGCATATTTTTTATACTCATTTTTGCGGCCATATTCAAGGTCCTGCCATTCGGCGGGCTGGTCGATGCGCCATCGCCGGATAATCCCATCGATTACGGCTTGAGCGTGCTCAAGCATCTCATCCTGCCCGCCTCTTCTGTGATCGTCAGCACGGTTTTCCTCAGCATTTACAACTGGCGCACTTTTTTCCTGATCTACTCAAGCGAAGATTATGTGGAAATGGCAAAAGCGAAAGGTCTCTCGGACCGGGATGTTGAGCGCCGTTACATTCTCCGCCCCACCCTGCCGACCATCATCACGAATTTTGCCCTGCTGGTAATTACGCTATGGACCGGTCTAACGATTACTGAAACAGTTTTCCTGTGGCCCGGCCTTGGCATCACCCTCTTCAGGGCGATCGGTTTTTATGACACCCCGGTGATCGTCGGATCGACGATCATTTATGCTTATTTGCTTGCCATTACAGTCTTCCTGCTCGATTTCGTTTATGCGCTGGTCGATCCGCGCGTCAAAGTCGGTTCCGGCGGTGGAGGTGCAAAATGACCGCGTTAAAAAATTCCATCCGCGATCTTTTCCGTTATCCATCTGCCATCCTGGGGATGGTGGTCATCATCTTCCTGCTGGGTGTTTCCGTGTACGCCCTGGCTACAATTCCATACGATGAAGCGGTCCGTCTCTGGCGGGGCGGCGAGGATGTCTGGTATCAAAACCCAAAGTATGCCGCCCCGGGCTGGTTCAATTTCTTTTCGACAAAGAAAAAACCGGTATCGTTGGCAGTGAGCACAAGTGATGGGAGTATGACCAGGACCGTCACTCCCAGCAGTGATCCGGAAATATCCTCCGTTGATATTACCTATTCATTCGATTACACCTATGATTATGTCCCGCAGGAATTGATCCTCTATTTCACATCGGATTTCAAAGAGAAATTTTCGTTTGTTTCCGTAAGCTGGGTCACGCCCGACAACAGGACGATCCGGATCGCCGACATGGCGCTGGACAGCAAACTGACCTTCCGTTTTTCCCAGGATCAAAAGCTTCAGAAAAGACTCAAAAACGAAAATGTGATGCAGGCCCTCTTTGTAGATCCTGAATCGGACGCACAGGCGCCCCTAAAAGGCAGGTATCAACTTGTGATCAGCGGTACCACCTTTGAGAAGGATGCCGTCATCGACACTGAATTTGTCATGCACGGAGAACTTTTTGGGGCGGCGGGAACCGATCGGTATCGCCGTGACCTCCTTTTGCCATTATTGTATGGCACGCCGATCGCGCTGGCTTTCGGCTTGCTTGCCGCCCTGGGAACATCCCTGCTCACGATGGTCATCGCCGCCGCCGGCACCTGGTATGGCGGCTGGCTGGATGAATTGATCCAGCGCATCACCGAAGTGAACCTGGTCCTGCCGTTCCTGGCTATTCTGATCATGGTGGGCACCTTTTATTCGCGCAGTATCTGGCTGATTCTGGGTGTCACCATCCTGCTGAGCATCTTCTCCGGTTCGATAAAAACCTACCGCGCCATTTTCATTCAATCCAAGGAATCAAGTTATATTGAAGCCGCCCGGGCGTATGGCGCGTCCAGTTCGCGCATCATCTTTTCCTACCTGATCCCGCGCATGATCCCGCTGTTGATCCCTGCCCTGGTGTCTTCCGTTCCATCCTTCGTGTTTCTTGAAGCCTCCCTGGCTGTCCTTGGCCTGGGTGACCCGGTCCTGCCCACCTGGGGAAAGGTCATCAATGATGCGTTCGCGGATGGGGCGCTTTATCAAGGGCGCTATTATTGGGTGCTGGAACCTGCGATATTGTTGATGATTACAGGGTTTGGCTTCGCAATGCTGGGCTTTGCACTGGATCGTATCTTTAACCCACGATTGAGGGATGTATAAACTAATGAACCAGACTAATACACTTCTACGCATTGAGAAGTTGGTTTTATATTTCAATACGCTTCAGGGTCCTGTGCAGGCGGTGGACGGAGTCGATTTTTCCCTGGATGTCAACCGCGCGGTGGTGATCCTGGGCGAGTCGGGTTGTGGGAAAAGTTCACTCGCCAAGGCAATCCTGCGTCTTTTGCCTCGGAACGCCGGAACGTATTCAGGCCACATCTATCTTAAAGGGGACGATATCATGGCTCACAAGGATGATGAATTCCGGCAGAATATCCGCTGGGCTTCCATCTCCATGGTGCCGCAAGCCGCCATGAACGCTTTGAATCCGGTGATGCGGGTTGGCGACCAGGTGGCAGAGCCGGCGATTGTTCATCTGGGTGTGGATAAGGATGCGGCTTTATCCCTGACAAGAAAGATGTTCCAGCATGTAGGTGTTCCCGATGACTTCATCAGCCGTTATCCCTTTGAACTGAGCGGTGGGATGAGACAGCGGGTGGCGATCGCCATGGCGCTGGTCACATCTCCGGACCTGATCATTCTCGATGAGCCGACTTCCGCGCTGGATGTGCTGACCCAGGCGAACATCTTCAACGTCCTGAAACGGCTGAAAAAGGAACTGGGTATCAGTTTTATATTGATCACCCATGATATTGCCACCTCCAGCGAATTGGCTGATGACGTGGCGGTGATGTATGCCGGGCAGATTGTCGAAGTCTGTGATGCCCACCGGTTCTTCGAAGGACCTCTGCACCCGTATTCCAAAAAACTTTTAGCCAGCGTGCCGAGACTGCACGGAGATCAACAGCCTGAGTTCATTACAGGACGACCGCCCAGTCTGATAAACCTGCCGAAAGGCTGTCGGTTTGCGGACCGTTGTCCGGCCCGGTTCGAAAAATGTGTGGAGGATCCTCCCGTGATCGATACGAATGGCCGCAAGGTCAAGTGCTGGTTATATTCCTGAGTTCGAGGAGCATGGTTATGACGTCTGTTTCCCAAGCAAAAGATGCGGAGATTATGGAAAACCCGAGAAAGACCCTTTTATCCATTGACGATATGCATGTCTGGTTTGAGTTAAGGCGGTTTGGGTTCGGTCATGCAGGATATGTAAAGGCTGTGGATGGCGTTACTTTCGATGTCCACTACAAAGAAACCATTGCTGTTGTGGGTGAGAGCGGCTGCGGTAAATCGAGCCTTATGAAGACCATCCTCGGACTGTATAAGCCAACCAAGGGGACGATTGTCTTTGAAGGCAAAAACCTTACCGACCTCGATGAGAAGGGCATGCATTGGTATCACTCCCATGTAGTGGGTTATATCCAGCAGGATCCATACGGAGCCCTGCCTCCCTTCATGAATATTCAAAGAATTCTCGAGGAGCCGCTTATTGTCGGCGGTGTCAAGGATAAGGAAGAACGCATTCAACGCATTCATAAATCCATGGAGGAAGTGAAACTCACCCCGGTGGGCGATTTCCTGCAAAAGTACCCTCATATGCTCAGCGGCGGGCAACAACAGCGTGTGGTCATTGCCCGCGCGATGATCATGGAACCGAGGTTTCTGGTAGCCGATGAGCCGGTCTCCATGCTCGATGCATCCGTCCGCGTGGAAATCCTCAAACTCCTTCGCGGTTTGCAGGAGACCCATAATCTTTCAGTGATTTACATCACTCATGACCTGTCCACGGTCAGTTACTTCTCCGAGCGGATCTTTGTCATGTATGCGGGTAATCTGGTCGAGAAAGCCAGCGTCAGGCAGGTGATCGACACTCCCTTGCATCCTTACACGAAGGCTTTGCTCACCGGCACTTCGGAGCCGGACGCCAAAAATGCCGAGACCTTCAAGGAACTTCCGCCGGGCGAACCGCCGAGTCTTGTTACCCCTCCGCCGGGTTGTCGTTTCCACCCGCGCTGTGCCCAGGCTATTAAGGGACTTTGCGATGTCAAATCTCCGCCGGACTTCGAACCGGCCCCCGGACATTTGGTGGCTTGCTGGCTGTATCAATAGAGATTTCCATGTCGCCGTTTGGCCTGATCTTTGTCGGTTTTCTCCTTGCGTTGATGGGTGTGGTTCTGCCCTTTTTAATGGTGATACACATCATCCCTTCGACCTTCTTCCTGAATTTTTTTTCATACGGCGTTTCGCTTGCGGGTTTGTTCCTCGGTATTATTGGGGCCTCGCGCCACATTGGGGGAAAACGGAACTGAATCTGCCGGAGTGAGTTGATCGTTGACTGTGGCTTGTTCCCCGCCATTATTGGGATCGCCGCGCAGGGACCGGGAGCAGGGGAAAAAGGAAGAAAAGGACCGCTACGAGGTCGATATCAAAATCAAGGAAATGCGCCGCACAGGTAAAGTGCGGCGCATTATTTTATGATTTCGGCTGTCTCCAGGCTTCGACCCGGCAACTTCGCACCCTGCCGGAGTATTGTTCCCGGGCATACCACAGGATGGTTTTCCCGTTAATTTGTTGATACAGAAGCAACCTTTGAGTATCTCCCGTTGACTCGCTTTGATAATTAGGTATAATTCCCGTGCCAGGTTCTTAACGAACCGTGTGATTTGACATTCCACTACAGCGAAGGAAATCAATAATGCCCGATACCATTCTTGATGTGCAAGGGCTGGAGACCGTCTTCAAAACCCCGGATGGAACAGTCCATGCAGTCAATGGTGTTTCATTTGATTTGAAGGAGGGGGAGACGCTTGGCGTTGTCGGTGAAAGCGGATGCGGACAAGCCTCTGAACGCGCGGCGGAATTGCTTTCCATGGTGGGCATCCCGAATGCAAAGGACCGCCTGGGCGATTATCCCCACCAGTTTTCCGGCGGCATGCGCCAGCGTGTGATGATTGCGATGGCGCTCTCGTGCAGTCCGCAGATCCTGATCGCGGACGAGCCGACCACCGCCCTGGATGTCACCATCCAGGCGCAGATCACGGACCTGGTCAAACGTCTGCGCGACGAACTGGGGATGGCGATCATCTGGATCACGCACGATCTGGGGGTGGTGGCGGGGCTGGCACAGCGCGTGATCGTGATGTATGGCGGGTTCATCATCGAGGAGGCGCAGGTCAGAGAGCTGTACGAAAATCCGCGCCATCCCTACACGATCGGATTGTTGGGCAGTCTGCCGCGCGTGGATGAGGAGGAACACAGGCGCCTGTATTCCATCGAGGGTCTTCCCCCGATGTTGTTCGAAAAGCCCGCATGTTGTCCGTTTGCTCCCCGCTGTAAATGGGTGGTGGAGCGCTGCTGGCAGGAGAATCCTGTCCTCGAATCGGTCGCGCCGGAACACCGCGTGGCTTGTTGGGTGGACGTGAAAAAAGAAGGACCGCGCTGATGTCCAACAATGATGTTTTGATCCAGGTACAAAATCTCGTCAAGCATTTCCCGATCAACAGGGGACTCTTACAGCGTCAGGTGGGAGCGGTGCGCGCCGTGGATGATGTCTCCTTTGTTGTGAAGTGCGGCGAGACGCTTGGGCTGGTGGGTGAATCGGGATGTGGAAAGTCCACCACCGGGCGTTCCGTATTGCAATTACACAGGCCGACTTCCGGCAGTGTGTTTTTCGAAGGGACGGACCTCACGAAATTAAAGGGCGAGAACCTGCGGGCGATGCGCCGCAGGATGCAGATGATCTTCCAGGACCCCTATGCCAGTTTGAATCCCAGGATGACCGTCGGGGAGATTGTCGGTGAGCCGCTGTTGATCCATAACATTGCGTCGAAAACGGACGTCGAGGAGCGTGTAAGGCATCTGCTCGATGTCGTGAAACTGAGTTCGTCCTTTGTGAACCGCTACCCGCACGAGTTTTCCGGCGGACAGCGCCAGCGCATCGGTGTGGCGCGCGCGCTTGCCCTCCAGCCCTCCTTTATTGTCTGTGACGAACCGATCTCGGCGCTGGACGTTTCCATCCAGGCGCAGGTGGTCAATCTGCTGGAGGAATTGCAGGATGAGTTCAACCTTACCTACCTGTTCATTGCGCACGACCTCTCGATGGTCCGTCACATCAGTGACCGCGTGGCGGTGATGTATCTCGGCGTGATCGTTGAGTTGACCACGCGCGATGAACTGTATAACAACGCCCTGCACCCCTATTCCCAGGCGCTCCTCTCGGCCGTCCCCATACCGGACCCGTTCGCAGAATCCTCCCGGAAGCGCATCATCCTGGAAGGGGATGTCCCTTCGCCTGCCAACCCGCCTTCGGGATGCCGCTTCCGCACCCGTTGTCCGGTTGCACAGCCGCTCTGCGCCGAATCGCGCCCCGAGTTCCGTGAAGTGAAACCAGGCCATTTTGTGGCTTGTCATTTGGTTTCCTAGCATAAGCAAAGAAACGCAGCCGCGTGGAATTGCCATTGCGGCTGGCATCGAAAGAACGACTTATGCGGAAAACTGGATTTATCGAAAGGAGGTGGTTGCAGTCTGAGAAAATGTTCGTCCGATCTGGCGGGCTGACAAAAGCATCACTTGATCCCGGCATCGGGATCGACAACCTTCCGGGTCCATCTTGTATCTGTTTTGAAACCGAATTCCATGAGGAGAAGAAACAAAATGCGTAAACTATTTTCCATCCTAAGCCTGGTGATCCTTGCCAGCATGGTGCTTGCGGCGTGCGGCGGGGCAAAGGCTCCCACCAGCGTCCACGGCACACTGCGTGTCAATGTTGGCGCGTTCCCCGATATCATCGACCCGCAGAAATCATCGTTCGTGGGTGAAATCGGGCATCTCAATAAGATGTACGAGGGCCTGACCAAATTCAATGCCAAGCTGGAGACCGTTCCCGGCGCCGCTGAGAGTTGGACCTACAGCCCCGATGGTACCGAATTGACCTTCACACTGCGCAAGAACCTCAAGTACAGCGACGGTTCCCTGCTCAATGCCGAACGCTTCCGCTATTCGCTCCTGCGTAATGTCAACCCTGCCACCGCCGGCGAATATGCCGCCATCACCGATGAGATCCTCGGCGCCCCCGAATGGCGCGGGTGCGGTGAAGACGTCGCCGCCTGTGATGCCGCAAAAGCCGTTGTGGAGACCAGCCTGGTCGCATCCCATGCCAATGGCGATGCCTGCACCGGTTATGACGACAAATCCTGCAATACCTTCACCGTGAAGCTCTCCAAGCCTGCGCCCTACTTCCACACCGTGCTTGCGCTGTGGGTGGGCTATCCTGCCAAGCAGGAGAACATCGAAGCCGGCGGCGAGACTTGGTGGCTCGATCCCCAGTACCACACCGGCAATGGTCCCTGGATGCTGAGCGAAATGGAACAGGCTGTTACGACCAAGTTCGTCTCCAACCCCGAATACTGGGGCGGCGAACCCTACTATGACATCGAATACTCCTACATCACTGACAGCGCTGTCTCCTTCGAAGCGTACAAGAACGATGAGTTCGATGTGATTGCATCCGCTGGTGAAGACTTTGGCGCCATCGAATCGGATCCTGACCTGAAGGCACAGCATGTTGTGTATGCCGGTTCCTGCACCATCGCGATCATGTTCCACCAGCTCAAGGAACCCTTCACCGACCAGAAGGTCCGTGAGGCGTTTGCCTATGCCCTCGACCGTGATGCCTGGGTTGCCGATGTGGACAGCAATTTGTCCCTCCCGACTCTGACCTGGATCCCTCCCGGATACCCTGGATACAAGGAAGGCGAAACCCGCTGGGGGTACGATCCTGAGAAAGCCCTCCAGGCGATCGCAGAATCCTCCTACGGCTCCGTTGCCAACCTGCCCGAGATCAACGTGACCTTCTCCGACACTGCCCGCAACCGCGTCCGCCATGAGTGGATTGTCGCCAAGTGGAAGGATGTCTTCGGTCCGGACCTGAAGATCGCCCTCAACGCTGTCGAGTCCACCACCTACACCGCCCTGACCAAGGATATCGAGACCGCTCCTTCCGTGTTCCGCCTCGGCTGGTGCGCGGACTATCCCGATCCTCAGAACTGGTTGAGCGTGTACTGGAAGACCGGCGGCTTCGGCGAGCGTATCGGTTATTCCAATCCCGAATTTGACGCCCTCGTCAATGCCGCGGATGTCGAACTCGATCCTGCCAAGCGCGCTGAACTGTATCAGCAGGCGCAGGACCTGTTCATGGACGATGCCGCTGTGGCGATGATGTACAACACCAAGAACCACTATCTCGTGAAACCGTGGGTCAAGGGTTGGTCTGCCAGCCCGCAGGATGGCTTGTTCCCCGGTGATATGGATCCCACTGCGATGTATATCGACGAGACATTGCTCCCTGCCCAATAAGTTTTAGAACGTTGTTGACGGGCGTCAATAAAGACGCCCGTCAACGGTTTGTTGTTTGAACGGAAGGAAGTTGGAATTATGGCAACATATATTATTAGGCGTTTATTATGGCTGATCCCGGTACTGCTGGTCGTATCGGTGATCACCTTCATCCTGATGAAGAACACGCCGGGCGGTCCCTGGGACCGTGACCTTGAGGCGCGCCAGGTGGATAAAAGGACGCAGGAGATCCTGTCTGAGTATTACGGACTCAATAAACCGCTGTGGAGACAGTATGTTGCCTATGTGGTCGGGGATTTTAACAAGGAAGGTGAATTCGTATGGGGGCTGGTGGCGGGGAATATGGGACCCTCCTACCGCCAGCGTGGGCGGACCGTGCAGGATATCCTGTTCAAGGCGCCCGTGGGTAAAAGTTTCTGGTTTAGCCGTGCAGGCTATTCCGCGCGCCTGGGCTTGTTCGCTTTGGCTATAGCCATTTTTGTGGGCATCCCCATCGGTATCTTCGCGGCGCTTGGGCAGAATACCTGGCGTGATTACCTCGGCTTGTTCATTGCCACCGCGGGTATTTCCGTCCCAAATTTTGTAATGGGTATTTTTCTGATCATTGTTTTCGGATCCTGGCTGGGGTTGATCAGGATCGTCGTCAAGGAATGGAACAGCATTTCCGTGTGGATCGTACCGGCTCTGGTGCTGGGGTTCAACACCACCGCCTATACCGCGCGCCTGACGCGCTCCTCCATGCTCGAGGTCCTGCGGCAGGATTATGTCCGCACCGCCCGCGCAAAGGGATTGGCGGAGCGGGTGGTCATTTTCATTCACATGCTCAAGAACGCCATGATCCCGGTGGTCACCATCCTCGGACCCGCCCTGGCAGGTCTGGTGACCGGCTCCTTCATCATCGAGACCATGTTCGGCTTCCCCGGATTGGGACGCGCCTACGTGACTGCTATCAGCCAGCGCGATTACTCGATGATCCTCGGTACGACCATCTTTTATGCCATCCTGGTCGCGCTTGCCAACCTGAGCGTCGACCTGGTCTACGCGTTCATCGATCCGCGGATCAAACTTCACGATTAAGAGGCGTTTATCATCATGACCGTTACCAATCAACCGATAGGCACGTTGAAAGACTCATTATTGCCGAATAGAAGGACCAGCCACAGTCTGGGATACGATGCCTGGCAGCGTTTGATACGCAACAAGGCGGCTGTGGCAGGGATGTTCATCATCGCTTTCTTCGTTATTGTTGCCTTGTTCGCCCCGGCTCTGTCGCCCTATAGTCCCATCGAGATCCACTCAGGTGTCAAGTACCTGCCTCCCATGTGGGTCAAGGACTTCAACGGTCAGTCCGGTCAGGCGGAATATATTCTCGGCACCGATACATTGGGACGTGACATCCTGAGCCGCGTGGTCTATGGCGCACGCGTCTCCATGATCGTTGGATTGGTCCCCACCATCATCATCGTGATCATCGGTACGATCATTGGGATGCTCGCCGGGTACTCCGGCGGCAAAGTGGATAACCTGCTCATGCGCCTCACTGATATTGTCTACGCCTTCCCGGACCTGTTGTTCTTCATCATCGTCATGGTCTCGTTGCGGGATACCTTCATCGGTCAGATGTTGAACGGCTTGTTACTGCTCTTTGCCGCCCTTGCCATCGTCAACTGGGTGGGCGTGGCGCGTCTCATCCGCGGGCAGGTGCTTTCCCTGAAGGAAAAGGAATTTGTGGAAGCCGCCCGCTGTATCGGCGCCAAAGACCTGCACATCATGTTCAGGCACATCCTCCCCAACAGCCTCAGCCCGTTGATCGTCAGCATCGCCTTCTCCATCCCCGGCGCCATCATCACCGAGGCGATCCTCGGGTACCTCGGGCTTGGCTTGCGTCCCTCCTCCGATCCGAAGGATATCTTCATCACCAGTTGGGGTTCGCTGTTGCTCGACGGCCAAAGCGCCATCAATGCCCAACCCTACCTCCTGCTCGTTCCCGCCGTTTGTGTGGCTCTTGTCGTGCTTGCCTTCACCTTCCTTGGCGACGGTCTGCGCGACGCTCTCGATCCCCGCATGCGTGGCACGCAGTAAAGCCTGCTTGATTGATTCGATATGATAAGATAGGATTCAGGTTGCACCTGGATCCTGTCTTTTTTTTGGAGCATGGATATGAATCGATCTCATCGCCTCGCATTTCTTCTGATCGTCATCCTGGTCATTTCCGCCTGCACGCCGCAGGTGACGGATATCCCGACTGTTCCTCCAATCCCAACCGGGACACCCCCGCCTCTCTCCACGCCTGAACCTGCCTCCCGTTCATTGACGGTCTGCCTCGGCGATGAGCCGGATACCCTCTACCCCTATGGCAGTTTGAACGCCGCCGCGCGCAGTGTGCTCTCCGCCGTCTACGACGGGCCGCTGGATATCGTCGAATACGGATATCAGCCCGTTATTCTCGAAGAAGTTCCGAATCTCGAGGATGGAAACGCGCAGATCACGGCAGTCACCGTCAACGCAGGCGATATGGTGGTCGACTCCAACGGGGATGTGGTCAGCCTGACGACCGGGGTGAAGGTCCACCCCGGCGGATGCCGCCGCGACGACTGCGTCGTCACGTACGATGGTTCCAGCAGTCTGCAAATGGATCAGATGGTCGTCACATTCAAAATGCTGGAGGGCTTGTCATGGTCCGACGGCGCGCCCGTCACGGCGGATGATTCCATCTATTCCTACGAACTCGCCTCCGATAACGCCACCCCGGTCTCCAAATTCCTGATCGACCGCACACAGTCCTACGAATCCGCCGACGAGCGGACCGTGCAGTGGTGGGGATTGCCCGGCTTCATCGACCCCGACTATTACACCAACTTCTGGATGCCCCTGCCCCAACACGTCTGGGAGGATCTATCCGCCGCCCAGCTTCTTGAAGCAGAGGTCTCCTCGAAACTGCCCCTCGGCTGGGGCGCCTACATCATCACGGAATGGAAACCCGGCGAAAGCATCCGCCTCGTAAAGAACCTCAACTATTTCCGCGCCGACAGCGGGCTTCCCAAATTCGACGAACTCACATTCCTCATCGTGAAGGATGACAACGCCGCCATCGCCGCCCTCACAGACGGCACATGTGACCTGCTCGACCCATCCATCCGGCTGGATGGACAGGTGGGATTACTGCAAACGATGCAGGAACAGGACCAGGCAAAATTGATCGTTGCACAGACCGGCACCATGGAATGGCTTGGGATCGGGATCTCCCCCGCATCGTATGACGACGGCTACAACACCTCCGCCAAACAGGACCGCCCGGATATCTTTGGCGATGCACGCACACGCCAGGCAATCGCCCTGTGCCTCGACCGGCAAAAGGTTGTCGACACCGTCCTCTTCGGTCTTTCACAAGTCCCCGATTCCTACCTGCCGTCCGATCATCCACTGCATAACGGGAACATCCAGACCTACCAGTACAATCCCGTATCCGGGAATCAGATCCTCAAACAGGTGGGTTGGAGCGATCATGACGGCGATCCCTCCACGCCCCGCCAGGCATTCGGCGTCACAAATGTCCCCAACGGCACCCCGCTCCTCCTCAACTATGTCACATCCTCCGCGACCCAGCGCCGCCAGGTGGTGGATATCTTCACCCAATCCCTCACGCAATGCGGCATCGGCTTGAACCCGATCTACGAGACTGCAGTCGATCTATACGCGCTGGGTCCCGATGGTCCGCTCTTTGGCAGGCAGTTCGATCTCGCCGAATATGCCATCGGCGCCAATAGTCTCGAACCGCAATGTGGCTGGTTCACCGTATCGCAGATCCCTACATCAACCAACAGTTGGATCGGTACCAACATCAGCGGCTACACGGATACCGCATTCGATTCCGCCTGTCGGCAGGCACTTCAATCACTGCCCGATGAACCCGAATACGCCCTCCACCAGGAAGCGCAGGCGGTCTTCGCATCACAACTGCCCTCCATTCCTCTTTACCTGCGCCTCAAGATTGCCGCAACGCGCCCCGACTTCTGTGGATTTTCCCTCGACCCATCCTCCTCTTATCCACTGGCAGGCATTGAGGGATTCGACTACGGAGACTCGTGCGTTCCCGGTGAAATTTTGCTATAATGCAATCATTCCTAAAAAATGGAGAAAACTGCAATGAACGACAGCAAACCTTTGTTGGAAGTGAAAGGTCTCAAGACGTACTTTTATACCGAAGATGGTGTTGTTCGTGCAGTGGATGGCGTAAGCTTCGAAGTCTATCCCGGTGAAGTGCTGGGGCTGGTCGGTGAATCCGGATGCGGCAAGAGCGTCACATCGCTTTCGATCATGCGGCTCATCTCCAAACCCGGCAGGGTGGATGAAGGGGAGATCCTGCTGGATGGCGAAGACCTGTTGAAAATACCCGAAGAGGAAATGATCAAGGTGCGCGGCAACCGCATCTCCATGATCTTCCAACAGCCGCAGACCGCATTGAACCCCGTGTTCAAAGTGGGCAACCAGTTGTCCGAAGTATTGAGCGTCCATCAGGATATGGGCAAGCAAGCCGGTTGGGACCGCGCGGTGGCATTGCTCAAAATGGTGGGCGTGCCCGATCCCGAACGGCGCGCGGAGGCGTATCCGCATGAACTCTCCGGCGGCATGGCACAGCGCGTCATGATCGCGATGGCGCTGGCTTGCGTGCCTGAACTGCTCATCGCCGACGAACCCACCACCGCTGACCATCCAGGCGCAAATCCTCGACCTGATGCGCGACATGCGCAAAGAGATGGGGACATCCGTCATCCTCATCACGCACGACCTCGGCGTCGTCGCGGAAATGGCGGAACGCGTGGCGGTCATGTATGCCGGGCGGATCGTCGAGCAGACGGATGTCAACCGGTTGTTCGATGAACCGATGCATCCCTACACCCAGGGCTTGATCGGCTCGATCCCCGTCCTCGGTGAGATCAAGGACAAACTGGATGTCATCCCCGGATCGGTGCCGAACCTCGTCAACCTGCCTCCGGGGTGCCGCTTCGCTCCGCGTTGTCAGGCGCGTTTCAAACATGCACTGGCGATCTGTACCGAACGGGAACCCGAATTGGAAGATATTAAACCCGGGCACAAGGTGCGGTGCTGGCTGTATCAGAACGCGGATGGACATACCGCTCCGCTTCAGGCAAGTTGATCCCCTTTTTTGGAGTATCGAATATGGAAAACACTGCGTTCAACAAAGGGGAGACCCTTGTGGAAGTCAACCATCTGGTCAAATATTTTCCCGTCAGGGCGGGTTTGCTCCAGCGCGTCGTCAACCAGGTCAAGGCTGTGGACGATGTCAGTTTTTTTGTGAAGAAGGGCGAGACCCTCGGACTGGTGGGCGAATCCGGCTGTGGCAAGACCACGGTCGGGCGCTCGATGCTGAGGCTGATCGAGCCGACTGCTGGGCAGGTCCGCTTCGAAGGCAAGGATGTGCTTGCGTTAAAAGGGAAGGAATTGAAGGAAGTGCGCCGCGATATGCAGATCATCTTCCAGGATCCGTATGCCTCGCTCGACCCGCGCGTGCCGATCGGCGAATCGGTGATGGAGGGTCTGCACATCCACCGCATCGGCACCCCAAAGGAACGCATGGATATCATGATGGAGACGCTCAAAAAAGTGGGTCTCGAGGATTACCATGCGCGCCGTTACCCGCATGAGTTTTCCGGCGGGCAAAGACAGCGTATCGGTATTGCGCGCGCGCTGGCTTTGCGCCCCAGTTTCATCATCTGCGATGAGCCGGTCTCTGCGCTGGATGTCTCCATCCAGTCGCAGGTGCTCAACATCCTCAAGGACCTGCAGACCGAATTCGGGTTGACCTACCTGTTCATTGCCCACAACCTCTCTGTGGTGGAGCATGTCTCGGACCGTGTTGCCGTGATGTACCTCGGCAAGATGGTGGAATTGACCACGCGCGAGGAACTGTACCGCCAGCCGATGCATCCCTATACCAAGGCGTTGATGTCCGCCATCCCTGTGCCCAACCCGCGCCTGAAACGACAGCGTGTCATCCTAAAGGGCGATGTGCCCAGCCCGCTCAACCCGCCGAAGGGCTGTCGCTTCCATCCGCGTTGCCCGGTGGCGATCGAAAAGTGCTCGCAGGAGGAACCGGAGTTCCTGGAAGTGAACCCCGCTCATTGGGTGGCTTGCTGGCTGGTGAAGTGATATTATTAACCAATCATGGCAAATCCCTGCGTTCTTCTCGTTGACGATCAGCGCGATATAGTCCGTCTGCTCCATTCGACCCTGCAAACGCTTGGGCATCCGATGGATATTGTGGACGCGCCTTCAGGAGAGGAGGCATTGCTCGAAGCCTCCCGCCGCAAGATCGACCTGCTGGTGTCCGATTACCTCCTGCCGGGTATTTCAGGCGTGGAGTTGATGCGCAAGATCAAAGCCCGCAGTCCCGAGATGAAGGTGATCTTCATTTCGGGCATGACCGAACGCAAGGCGCGCGACGAAATGCTGGGCGCGGGCGCGCTTGCCATCTTTGATAAACCCATCCCGCTCGCCGATTTTCTGGATGCGGTCGAGCGCGGTTTGGGGTTGGTCCGCACCATCTTTCCTCCCGAAACAGGCAAGGTGGTCGAGGAGAGCCGCCAGTCGCTTTCCGAACTGCTGGTGGGCTTCCGCCAGAAGATCAAGGCGGATGCGGTCTTCCTCATCAGCGACCGTGGACGCGTGCTGGCGCGCGCGGGCGATCTCCGCGACAGCAGTATGGAAGTCTCCATGCTTTCAGCGCTGATGGGCATTTATGCCGCGGGGTTGAAGGTCTCTCGTATCATCCGCCAGGAACATCTGGATAACTATCATGTCTTCCGCGGCGGCGACCACGACCTGATCCTCATCCCGGTCGACTCGATGCACGCGTTACTGCTGGCGGGCAAAGACCTCGCCAATTCGAACCGCATCATGCAGACCGTGGAGGGGATGTTGTTCGTGCGCGGCGATGTGGCGAACGTCCTGCAATCGCTTGGGGTGTCGCCCGCGCCCGTTGCAACGGAAACAGCCGTCCCTGCGGGCGAAGCGGCTCGTCCCATCCCGATACCGGCGGTCTTCGAAGCCGAGGATGATGAGGAGCCGGAACCCGAAGTGGATATCGACGCGTTGTTCGCCTCCGCCGAAAAGAAATCTGCCGTGAAGGATCTCGATGCGTTCTGGAACGATGCCGTGGAGAAGACGGCGGGCATTCCGACCAACCCCGATGTGATCACGTTCGATGAGGCGCGCAAACTGGGATTGGATCCCGCCAACAGCCCGACCATCCCTCTGCGGCAGACCGGTTCGCTCAAAAAGAGATAAGTGTCCGGCTCCTTTTCCTGTGATACAATGTGCGCCGTACAGGGGCGTGGTGCAAGGGCAGCACACCAGCCTTTGGAGCTGTGGATCTTGGTTCGAATCCAGGCGCCCCTGCCAATTCCCGCGAAGGCGGGGCTTCTTTTCTAAACAGGCTTCGCTGGCATCACGCGGTAAGCCTGTTTTTATTTACCCCCTCTGCCCGTTCCCCATACGGGGACTATATAGCGGGCACCTCCCCCATTTTCCGACGAACTTCAATCGGAAAATGGGGGAGGAAGGGTGGGGGTCAGGAGATGAAATGAAAGTAACTGCTGTTTTGCTGGCGGCGGGTCAGGGTACCCGCATGAAATCGTCATTGCCCAAGGTACTGCACCCGTTATGCGGCAAGCCGATGTTGTGGCATGTGCTCGAAGCGTTGAAGCAAGCCACGGACGGGATACCCGTGGTTGTGGTGGGTCACGGCGCGGAGGAGGTGACGAAGTACCTCGGCGATTCGGCGCAGACCGTTCTGCAGGAACCGCAACTCGGCACGGGACATGCCGCGATGCAGGCGGAATCCCTGCTCAAGGGCAGAATGGATTACGTCATCGTGACGTATGCCGATATGCCGCTCCTGCGTGGCGAAACGTTCCAGCGCTTAGTGGAGACACAGCGCATCAACCCCGGACCGTTCAGTCTGTTGACCGTTATCGCGGAGGATCCCCGTGGCTTCGGGCGTATCGTGCGCAAAGCGGACGGGACGGTGGACGCCATCGTCGAGGAATATGTCGCCACGCCCGAACAGCAGAAGATCAAGGAACTGAACGTCGGCGCGTACTGCTTCAAAGCGGATTGGCTGTGGGATGCATTGCACCGCATCGGGAAGAACCCGAAGAAAGGCGAGTATTACCTGACCGATATCGTCGAGATCGCCGTGAAGGATAATCTGCCAGTGCAGGCGGTGATGCACGATGACTTTATCGAAACCATCGGCATCAATACCCGCGTCCATTTGAGCGAAGCGGAAGCCGCGATGCGAAAACGTATCAACCAGGAACACATGTTGAATGGTGTCTCCATGATGGACCCGGCATCCACGTACGTTGAGGTCGGCGTGAAGATCGGACGGGATACAACCATTCTGCCGAATACATATATTCATGGAAAGACCGAGATCGGCGAAGGGAATGTCATCGGACCCAACACGATCATCCGCGATGTGAAGATCGGAAACGGTTGTAAAGTGCTGGCATCCGTGCTTGAAGGCGCGGTGCTCGAAGACAATGTGGACATGGGTCCGTTCGCGCGCTTGCGGAAGGGGGCGCACCTCAAGAGTCACGTCCACATGGGTAATTTTGGCGAAGTGAAGGACTCCACACTCCGCGAAGGCGTGAAGATGGGGCACTTCTCCTACATCGGCAACGCGGATATCGGCGCGAACACCAACATCGGCGCCGGGACGATCACCTGCAACTACGACGGCGAGAAGAAACATCCCACCACCATCGGCGAAGATGTGTTCATCGGCTCGGATACCATGCTCGTCGCCCCATTAACTCTCGGCGATGGCGCACGCACAGGTGCTGGAGCTGTCGTCACCAAGAACGTGCCGGAGGATACGCTCGTGGTCGGTATGCCTGCGCGCGCCATCCGCAAAGTGGAAAGAAAGAATAAGAGAAAGTAATACGAAGTACGCAATACGCAATACGAAATACGAAATACTGCTTGCTTCGTATTGCGTAAGGAAACAGCCATGTCTCTCACCAAACAGGAAAAACAAGCCCTCGTTGACCTTGCCAACACCGCCCGTCAACGCGCCTATGCCCCGTACTCGAAGTATCCTGTCGGTTCTGCGCTCCGCACGAAGACGGGACGCATCTTCACCGGTGTCAATGTGGAGAATGCCGCGTATCCGCAGACCATGTGCGCCGAACGCGTGGCGATCTTCAAAGCCGTTTCGGAAGGGGAGAAGGAGTTTGAAGTCATCTCGGTGGTGACGGATAACGGCGGTTCGCCGTGCGGCGGATGCCGTCAGGTGATGGCGGAATTCGGTCTGGATACCGTTGTCATTTTGGCAGATGGAAAGGGTAAGATTGTTGAGGAGACGACGGTTGGCGGACTTTTACCTGGGGCTTTTACACCATCGCACTTGAAGAGATGATTACGTAGTACGTAATAAGAACCCCATGCCCGAAACCAAATTCCGTTCCTTCCGCGTGGATGCCGTGGTGCTCCGTCACAGCGATTACGGCGAAGCCGACCGCCTGTTGACCCTCTACACGCGCCAATTGGGGAAGATACGGGTCATTGCCAAGGGGGCGCGCAAGATCGCCTCGCGCAAAGCAGGTCATATCGAGCCATTCACGCACGTCCGCATGCAGGTATCCAAAGGCAGGGACATGCTCATCCTCACGCAAGCCGACACGGTAGATGCCTACCTGCCTCTGCGCGATGACCTTGTCCTGACGAGTCAAGCCGCCTATGTGCTGGAATTGCTGGACCGCTTTTCTTATGAGGACGAGACTGAAAATTCATCCACATTCCGTTTGTTGACGGATACCCTCTCCCGCCTCGCATCCAGATCGGACCCGTGGCTTGTACTCCGTTATTATGAGATGCGCCTGCTCGATCACGTGGGATTCCGCCCGCAACTCTTCGAGTGCACCAACTGCGGACGGGAGATCCAGCCCGAAGACCAGTTCTTTTCGTTCAGCGCGGGCGGCGTCATCTGCCCGCGCTGTGGGCAGGGATTGAAGCACCTGCACGAGGTTTCCGTGGATGCGTTGAAGTATTTGCGTTACTTCCAGCGCAACAGTTATGCCGAGGCGACGCGTGCCTGTCCCGCGCCGGATGTGCAGCTGGAGACCGAGTCGCTTATGCAGGGATATTTCACGTATCTGCTGGAACGCGAGTTGAACACCCCCGGTTTTTTGAAAAGGATAAAAGAGTAATGCGAAATTAATTTTGCATTATGGGCGGGGCATTCTCTTCCCCCAGTTCAGCACAAAGACCCATGCCACAAAAACGACAATCGGTTTCAGGATCCTCCACAGCAGGAACTGGAACCAATTCCATTTTAGGGGGTAGATGATGAAGGTGATGATCCAGCGCGAGAAAAGCGCCTGGCCCAATGGACTGATCAACACGCGCAGTTTGTAGCGGCGGAAGGAGAAGTCGTTCCGTTCAAAGGCTTCCTTGATGGCGCGTGCGGCGAGATTGCCGTATCCCAGCGCGATGCTGATGCCCTCGCCGAAGATCGGGTCTGCACCGGCGGCATCGCCCACCAACAGGACTCTCGGGGCGGACATCGGGTTATCCGGGCTGAACCAGCGGATGGGATGACCTTTGATCTTGTAATTGTTCAGGTCAAAGCCGACGCGTTTCATTTCCTCTGCAAGTGTATCTTTGAGTTGTGGACGTTTTCCATAGGCGAGGATGTTCGTGTCGTAGATGCCCCAGCACCGCATGGGTTCCCCATTGATCTGTGTGGGAAAATCCCAGATGTAGCCCGCGAAGTTTTTTGGGATTGGGGAGAATTCGAAGTACGCGCTTTCGTCATTGCGAGGGACGCTTTTCCCTGAAGCGATCTTCCCTGTGCGCGAGGAGATTGCTTCGTCGGGTTTTCTATGCTGTCGCATCTCAACCCTCCTCGCAACGACATCGTATTTGGGGGTGATTACCTCCAACACCCGCGCGGTGTACACAGGCGCATTAGGGAAAATACAACGACGCGTGACACCGTTCGAGCCGTCCGCACCGACGACGATCTGGGCGTGATACGTTCCCTGGTCGGTTTCAACGATCACTTCATCAGGTGTGGGTGCAATGTCTTTGACCGTTACCCCCTGCCGAATCTCTATTCCTCTGCTCTCTGCTTTTTCCGCCAGCCAATGGTCAAACTCATCGCGGCGGATGACGCGTAATACGTGTCGTCTGGTGTTGCGGATGTTCAGTCCCTTTGATTCAAAGTCAAAGCGGACGTTGTCTGCGAACACGTGCGGGACTTCGTTCACGTCGAGACCAAGGCGTTCGAGGATGGTTTCGGCGTCGATGGTGAGTCCGCCGGCGCAAAGCTTGAAGCGCGGATAATGTTCCTTTTCCAGGATCAGGATTCGGTGAGTCAGACGCGGAGCGATCCGATGGAGATGCAGAGCGGTGGAGAGTCCGCCGGGTCCGCCTCCGATGATGATGACGTCTTTATCCATTAATCCGTTGGAACTGGTAGCGGTTCGACCTTTCCGCGCCAGAAGAATGCCCAGTACATGAACACGGAGATCGTATAGAGGATGATGGTGCCGATGAATGGCGGACCGAAGCCGTAGCGCACCTGAAGCCAGCCGCTGACGGTGGGACTGAACGCCCAGCCGAAGTTCCATGCCATACTGGTGAGGCTCGCCACCGTGGCGCGCGCCGACGGTTCGACATGTTCCATCACGAACGATTGATAGACGGGACTGCTCATGTTCATCAGCGCGAGACGGATGTAGTAGGCGGCGGCGCCGACCCAGAAGATGGGAGAGAATCCGAGCAGGATGAGGAAAGGAATGGATAGCGCCTGTGTGATGACAACCAGTTGTATCTTCCCGGTGCGTTCGGCGAGCGGCGGCGCGATGAGAAGACCGATGCCCATGGCGAGCGAGCCCCATGCGAACAATGTCCCGATGACCGGATCGGGTTGTTTATGCACGACGCGGAAGAATACGTTCATGAAGGGCATGATGAGTCCCGCGCCGATGGAGGTGAGAAGCATGGGCAAAACAAGTTTGGTGAGAAGTCCGGGATTCCTGGCGGCATATTGGAAGGGCGCAAAAATGGCGCGCTGGCTTCGGGCAATCTGCGGCGACTTGATAAAGATCAGCGGCAGGACGGCGATACCTGCGCCGATGCCCGCGATCAAGACCGAGTTCCCATATGCGATACTGCTTGTGGCGGATGCGTCTTGCAGTTGCCCCATCCACGTGGGGAGGTAGCCGCCGATCCAGTTGCCGACGGACGCCATGGTCATTTGCAGTCCCTGACCAAAACTGAAGAGATAGGTGCGCTCGTGCTCGTCGCTGTTTTCCATCAGGAATGGGGACATGGTCACGCCAGCCAGGCTTTGCGCCAGCCCGGAGACGACGTTCATGGCGTAGAGCGTGGATTCAGCCTGCCAGATCGCCATCGCAAGTACGGCAATGCTCAAGAGGATGCCGGAAATGATGAGCGAACCTTTTCGTCCTATGGTGTCGGCGAGGTAACCCATCGGCAGGGCGGCAAGCAGGGCAACGAAACTGCTGGTCGTAATGAGGTTGCCGAGCAGGGCTTCGTTGAAGCCGAGGCTAAGCGCGTAAAAGTTGAAGACCAGGCGGAAGATGCCCATCACCAAACCGGTGATGATGACATTGAGCAGATAAAGCCGCGCATTCGGTTTGAATGCGCGGACGTGGGAACTGTATTCGCCCAGTATTTTAAAGGGGTTGGTCGTTTTCAAGTTTTGTTTGTTACCTCCGTTTCAGCGCCGATCACGCATACGTGCCGGACCAGGTCTCGAACTGCCTGCCTTCGCGTTCGCCGTCCCTGTAGAAGGCGAGATAAGTAAGCGTTTGATAGGGGATGAACTTTTGTTTCTTTGGGTCCTTCGTGGCGAGGTCGAAATAGGTATGCCAGGTGCCTGAGTTGAGGTAGATCTGGTCCTGTATCTCGAACGGTTCACTGTCGGAATCGAGTGAGATGACTTCATGGTGGTGCGTGTGACCGTAGATGATGAATTTCGCGGTCTTGTCGGTGAACGCCGGTTCATCCAGCGCGTGTTCGACGAAGGAGCGTTCGCCTTCATCGACCCTGGTGCGGATCCATGACACAATGTCGTTGATGGTCTCGAACGACGTGCCTTTTGCGATCTTGATGGCGAACTGCAAGGCATCGACCGTGTCGAGCACGAACGGTCTGTCCTGCGCGCGGATGACCGGGAGCTGGAGGAATTCATCGCAGATGTCGTCCCACACTTTTTTGAGTTCGGATTCAAGGGCGGCGCTTCCCGCGTGACGTTTGAGCTGGCCGCTGATCCAAAGGGGTGTTGCCAGCGCCGGGCGGACGTTCGTGAGCCTGCGCAGGCTGTCGATCACCCCTTTGGGCAGTGTGTCGCCGAAATGCTGTTGGACCGCGACCGGGTAGCGGTTGAGCACTTCCATGGTGAAGACATCGCCCAGCGCGCTGTAATCGCGTCCCTGTTTGGGGTTGAAATTGAAGTGGTCGAAATAATCGCCGTGGCGGCAAAAGACCTTGTATCGTCCCAGCATCTCGCGCAGTTCAGGAAGTTCGTCTACTTCGTAGGGGAATCTGTCCGCCGGGTTACATAAGCCCATCGTGTCGATGATGTTCCTGCGGACCTTGTCGTAGGCGGCGCCTTTGAGGTGATAGTACCAGTCGTGATTGCCCACCATGTAATAGATGCAAACCTTGACCGGGATGCGGTCCTTTGCATCGTGATCCGGTTCTCCGTGCGCATTCGCCGGCGGGACAGTGATCCTCTCGCCGCTGGCAAACTGCCTCAATACCTTCAACGATTCCGCATTGCCGTCCAGGATGGCTTGTGTGGTCTGCTCCAGTTTGGAGGAAAACAGGGGGTTGGTGAAACTGGTCCAGGGACGGGTGTAGATGGCTCCGGGTGCGGTATCAAGCCAGAGTGTGGAATGAAGCGGGTCGAGAATGTCGCCCATCAATAGAAGGTCGATGCCGTCGATGGGCTTGTATGTCCCGTCCCTGCGGAAGGATGCGTAATAGGCGGTCTCACGCAGGCGGCTGGCAAAGATATGGAAGGCGTTGGCGGGAATGGAACTGGCGGTGGAGCCGTCTCCAAGATGAAGGTCACTGACAACGATGAGCATGGCGATCCTCCTCTTTGATGATCGACGATGGTTAATATTATAGTCTTATTATCCATTCAGGCAGTATAATTTTTCCATCCCGCTGTTTCCGGGAAAATACATGGCTCAACCGAACCGTCCTCTCAGGGTCTTTCTCTATCACGATGGCATGAACCCTCATGCAGTCAGTGCCCTGTGTTTGCGTCTGGTCGGTGATGGCATTGATGTGGCACTGCCTGAAGATGGGGAATCTGTTGCGCCCGTTGCCCGGGCTGATACGGATGTGCGTCAATTGCGGGAGAACATGCTCCGCGATGCCGTATGGGAGAACGATGTGATGCTGGTCTGTGTTTCGAAGGGGTCGATGCAGGACAGACCGTTGGACGATATTAAACTTGTTTCCAGCACGGCGGCTCTAAAACAACAAGGGATGTCATCTGTGATACCGGTGCAGTTCGAAGAATGCGATGTGCCGGACAGTTTGAAACGATGGCAGGCAATGAGTTTGCGCGGGGAAGATGGGTACGAAAAATTGATGCAGGCGCTGAAATTGCGCGCAGAAAGACTTGGCATTGCTTTTGAGCGGCGGGGAAATTGGCAAAGTCCGCTTCATTGGGAGGGTGAGGCGGGGAAGGATTCTCAAGAGGAGCAGGCGCCGTCGAAAGGTCCATCCCTGACGATCGGCGCGGCAGTGCTGGCAGTACTGCTCCTGCTGTTTTGGGTTTTTCCGGGGAATTTCCCGCTGGCATCCAAAAAAGCGGTTCCAGTGGAAGTGATGGTGGAGAATTCGACCCAGATCGCCCTTGAGAAAGCCTTGAACCGGTCACAGACACAGACCGCCCTGGCGCAATTTGTCCGTTTGCCGATCACCCAGACGGCGGCGGCGATCGAGACACAGCAACACCCCCCGACGCCTACTTTGCAGTTCCCCACGATCATTGCCCTGCCCACGGAGATCATGGCTCCGGGGAATATCAAAATGGTCTTTGTGCCGGGAGATAATTTTCTGATCGGCAACCAGAACGAGAGCGCAGGCGTACACCCGGGTCATGTGGTCTATGTGGAGCCGTTCTACATCGATAAATACGAAGTGACGAACGTCCTCTATCGATTATGCGTGGATGTCGGCGAGTGCGAACCGCCGAAGGGCGCCGATTCGAAAACGCGCCCCATTTATTATGGGAACGTTGAGTTCAACGAATATCCCGTGGTGAATGTGGACTGGTACATGGCAAAACAATATTGTGAATGGCGCGGTGCGCGCCTGCCCACCGAAGCAGAATGGGAAAAGGCGGCGCGTCATACCGATGGGCGGACCTATCCCTGGGGCTATGAAGCCCCTGATTGCGCCTTCGCCAATTATGACGGGGCAGATGCGGTCTGTGTCGGCGATACGGTTGCAGTTGGCGGATATGAGAACGGGCAGAGTGTCTACGGCGCGTTCAATATGTCGGGCAACGTTTCGGAATGGGTCAACAGCCTGTATCTGGTGTATCCGTATCTATCCACGGACGGGCGTGAAGATGCGGCGATGGACGGCTTGCGTGTGGTGCGCGGCGGCAGTTGGAGATCTCCCGTTGAAGAGATCACAACCTATCATCGTTTCGGCGTTGACCCGTCCCGTGATGGTGTTGATACCGGTTTTCGGTGCGCGCGCGATGCCGGGCAGTGACCGGTTTCAGCGATCATACTGATCGCAGGAGGCAGTGATGGCTCGTAAAATCCTTGCATGGACCCTGATCGTTCTGAGTTCTATCTTTTTGCTGGCGAGTGTGGCGGGTATTGCGGCGGCGTGGATCTACAACGAGCCGTTGACCCGCGAAATAACCGCCCGGCTGGATGGGATCGACAACGAACTCGCACTGGCGCAATCCACGCTGGCATCTTCGCGTGCGGAATTGGAGCGCGCCCTGAGAATTGTGGATGCAACCGAAAAGGTGCTCGAAAAACTTGCCGAGCAATCCACCAGCGCCGAAAACATCCTGGACGGCATACAGGGCACGCTCGACGACAAACTGCTCCCCGAACTCAAGAAAACGCGCGAGCGCATCACCACGGCGCGCGCGGCTTTGGAAAACCTGCAATCGATCATCGACGGCATCAACGATTTCCTGCCCGGTCTCGACCTGGGTGCGCCAAGGGAAATCGTGACCGACCTGATCGGTTCCGCCAATTCGATCGATTCGGAGATCGCACACGGAGAGGAGATTGCCCGGCAGGCTTCCACCTTCGTCAGCGACACATCCTATCTGCTGGGCGGCGACCTGACGGAAACGCGCGAGAGTTTGCAGAACTTCCTCGCGGCGATC
>JBFYRY010000106.1:0-11804 GCA_041302025.1 Chloroflexota bacterium
AGGCGGAGGACAACATGCAAAACACCAATCGGGTGTGTGACCGTGGGTTATCTATTTACCCCGGAACGATCAATCAGCCAAACAATAAGAATTTGTCGCGGTCTCCAAAAACCGCACTTCAACCAGTTGCTTATTAGTTAAATACCCATCACCTGCACAGGAACGGCATAATACCGCGTCACCCACTCTGACTTCGCGCTCATTCATGATCTCTTCGCCGCACACATCGCAATTAACGCGCACTCCGGGTCGCGACATGATTTGCCCGATAGAGGTATTTAATGTCACTTCCTGCACAGTAAACATCTCTTCATCGGGCATGAGTTGATATGCCTTCATCTGTGCGAAGTAATGGCGGGACTCTTCAGGGACATAAGCACATGCACGTTCACGAACATCCAACCGCGGCGCGACACGCACAGCGCGACCAGTTTTCGTATCCACGAACGTCACAGCGACCTTGCCATAATCCTCCACGCGCAGGGTGCGATGACCGACCGTGCAACCCGTGACGGCGATCACGCCGTCCACAAAACAACCGTCCGTTTCTGAGATGACAAGCAGTTGCTTCTTCGTTGGTGGTTCGTTAAAACCGAGGGCTTTCATGCCAGCCAAGCCGATGCGCACGCCAAGGATCTGGCGCGGACAAAGATGATCGTGGTCTTGCATGGATTTTTCGAGAAGAGGAGTGATGTTCATATTTAACCTTTCAAGCAGTAAATAGCTTTAAGTTGCCTTCATTTGTCACTTCTACACGCAGGGATTGCAAAGGCTTATTCGCGGGACCATGGGTTACCTTGCCATCTGCATCGAAACGCGAGCCATGGCAGGGACAGGCAAAGCCATTTGAGTCACTTTCGAGTCCACAGCCAAGATGTGTGCAAACCAGACTCAAGGCGGAGTATCCACTTTCGGTGTGGAGTAGAACAACTGGAGGGTCGGAGAGAAGCGTGCGTGAGTTGAGCGGATAGTTCGAGGCGGGACCCAGGTCAAATTCCGTTTTAGGCGCGGGGTTGGGGTCATAATCCAAAAAACGGAGCAAGCCGCCAAGGGCAAGCGCGCCGCTCAGGTAGAGAAATCCATTGCGGGCATGTTTGAGAAAGTCACGGCGGGTTAGGTCGGACATAATTATCTCTCCACCGCATGACATTCATGGCAATATGCAGATGATTGGTCTTCACCCGATTGGGTACAGTCGCTGCCCATCACGGGATTGAAGGTAAAGTATTGGCTGGTGGCTTTGCCGATCATTTCATATGTCCCATCTGATAACACGCGTGTGTTCCAAAGCGGCTCGCCTTTTTCAGTGACAATGATCGTGTCACCAATTTTCAAATCCATCACGGGGTTGAGGAACGCCAGCGTGAATGCGATATCGTTCGGGTCAGTCAGTGTTTTGGTGATTGGGAGTTCATCCAGTGTGCCATGACAGGTCTTGCACTGCACATATTGGATGTCTTTCTGACTGGCGTGCAAATCGCCATCGCCCATTACTTCAGAGCGGGTGTGACAGTCCACGCAATCGAGGGTGTATTCGCATTGCGTGAACTGTGCGATGGGCTGATAGTAATCGTCAATGCGTTGGGTTGGATGATCGTCGCGCTCCACAAAGGTCATTGTGCGCAAATCATAGTTGCCGCGGTTATGACAGGCATTGCATTGTGTGTAGGGGATAGCCGTCGTCAATTTGTGCTTTTCAGTGGAATGACACGCCGCACAACCTGTTTGCCGCGCGTACGCTTCGCCTTCGCGCGGTATCGCGTTGATGTGACAGGTGAGACAGTTCTCGCCAAATTTTTGAATGGATGGATTGGTTTCACTCGACAAATCAAACGCTAAAAGCGATGTAATTCCCGTTTCGGTTCCCTCGTCAGTTATGGCGTTGATCCCGAAGCGCGGAGTCAAATCCGATTGTGCGCCAAACGTAAAGCGGATGTTGGCAATCGCGCCCGCATACGTGGATTGGACGCTGGTCGTCACGCGCTGGATGTGGTAACGGTCATCCGCTTCGCTGCCGCTGTGACAACTGCTCCCACCACACGAGGCTTCGACTACGCTGAGGTCAGATGGATTTGCTCCACTGCGCATCGTGCTGTGAGCAAGGTCGGCATCGAGCGCGAGTCGTTCGCCGCCGTGACAAGAGACACAACCGAAAGTTTCAATGGGATGTGATGCGCTGATCTCGGGTACATCCGCGTGGCAGGTAATGCAATATTCAGGTTGACCAGAAAGTGTGGGGATTAACTTCACAGGCTCTGGTCCGCGTGAATTCATCCACAAGGCGATGACAAGAGTTAGAAATAAAAGGCCAGACGCGAATGCAAGAAGTTTTTTCATGGGATCAACGATAAAAATGTCAGTGTGATAACGGCAAATGCGATTACACCAACGACGATCTGCGCAAGACGGTTGGATTTTGGGAACCATGTTCCGATGTCAACATCGGCAGGTTTGGGGAAGATATAGGGAACCAGTGCAAGAATGGCGAGAATCCCAAACGGGATGAGCACACCAAAGATAAATGGATTGCCCCATTTGAGCATTTGTTGCACCCATAGGAAGAACCAAGGCGCGCGTGCTTCAGCGGTGGGAGATGGCTTGCCGATCATTGCAGGAGCAATCGGTGCAGGGAGGAAACTCGCCATCAAGACAAGAACGATACCAACAATGAAGATCGTCAGCACTTCGCGACGAACCAATTCGTTACGCGGGATACGCGCGTTGTCAGTGCGGACATTTGACGGCGGGAGGGCGATCCCACCATCACGACGGACGCGGAAGGCATGCCAAAATCCAAGCATGAAGACGACAATGGTCAGACCAAAGATATGCCAGGTGTAGAAACGAAGCAGAGCAGTGGAACAAGCCTCTCCCCCACCTACTGCAATTCGAAAGAGGAAATCTCCAATCAGGGGGATCGTCTTGAGCAAATTCGTGCCAGTGGTGAGAGGCCAGCAAATATCCACATCCCAGCGCAGGATGTAGCCTGTGAAATCAAGCAGGATGGCAAGGACGAATAGTCCCAACCCAAGCAGGTAATTAAAGCGGCGCGGATGACTGTACGCGGCGGTGAAAATAACGCGCAAGAGATGAATAGCAGAAACGATCAGTAAAAGTTGAGCCGACCAGTAATGTAGGTTGCGGATAAATCCGCCAAAGGGGACGTGATATGTGATGGTTTGAACAGAAAGCGCGGCTTCCTCTGGATTGGGAACGTAGTAGAACATTTCCAGGATGCCTGTCACACCAAGGATGAGCATGAGGAAGACGGCTGTCCCGCCTGCGCCCAGCGTGTGACGCCAACGCGCTTGTGCGGCTGGAATGGTTGGCGGGTGCAGGTGGTGAAAGAAGGAGGGGCGCATGGTTTATTATACAAACCTCCCGCTTCGTTTGGGCGGGAGGTTGATCAAGTGGGCAAATGCCCGTCGAAACGGAGGTAGGTTCAGGTTAAGAAAGAAGCGGATCTAGTCATCGCCTGTTGTAACTACGGGCTGAAGTCCCTGCACAGGCTCGCGAGTCTCCTCTTTCCCATGCTCCGATTCGAAGACAGGAAAGTATTTGGCGAGCAGTCCGAATGCCATGATGCCTGCGGAGAAGATGCCGATGGAGACGGCGACTTCGGGCAGGGTCGGGAAGTAATCCACGTTGCCCATGAAGGTCGGCATATAGAACAGCGGATCAGGATGCTTGACCGCGAACCAACTGACGTTGAAGCGGTTGAGGATCAAGCCAAGCAATGTGATGATTGCGCCGATGAGCAGACCGTTGGAACTGGTGCGATTCCTTTTGATGGAGAACCAGACCATGGGCGCAACGACGCCGATCAGGATCTCTGCCCAGAAGAGGATGCTCATACCGCCGCTGGTGAAGAGATAACGGAGGTCGCCTGCGACAGCAAGTTCACCGAATTTGAGAAGCCCATACACCGCAAGGGCAATGGGAAGCGCTTTGGCAAGTTTTTCGAGCAGGTGAGTCTCGAGGCCGCGTTTGAAATAACGGGAACTGAGCGATGACTCCAAGATAATCATGGAGAGACCAACCGAGATGGCAGAGACGAAGAACAGGATTGGCAGGATGGGAGTCCACCAGAGTGGGTGCAACTTCTGCGGCTGGATGAGCAGGAGTGAGCCGAGCGAGGACTGGTGCAGGGTCGAGAGCACCACGCCAAGAATGACGAAGGGCATGATGAACTTGTGAATGAGGTGCGCGACCTTTTGCAACTTTGGGAAATTCTCCAAAACCACGGGCGCAAACTCAATGGCAAGCACCGTCAAGTAAGTCATGACGCAGATGCCGATTTCGAGCAGGACGCTGGTGTGATTCCAGTGGATCATCATGTACCAGATGCGAAGCGGTTGACCGAGATCCACGAGCAGGGCGACCGCAACCATAATGTAACCAAGGAAGGCAGTAAGTACAGACGGACGGAGAAGCGGTTCAAACTCCTTGATACGGAGAATGTAGACCGTGCCCGCCATGAGAAAACCGCCACTGCTGATGACGACTCCTGTGAAAAGGTCGAAACTGATCCAAAAGCCCCAGGGATAAGAGTAACTCAGGTCGCTGATTGCGCCGATGCCATAGGCGTAGCGCATCATAGCGACGACGAAGGCGATTGCCATCAGGGTGATCAAGACGAGTGGGAGTGTTCCGATGCGGAGAAACTTTGGGAGCGTGAGATTCAGTTTCATTTCGTTTCCTCCGCTTTCTTCGATTCGGCGGGTTTCCCATTCTTCACTTCGGCTTTGCTCAGTGCAAGTTTCTTGTCGTAGATGGCCACGCCCGCGCTGACAGCAGAAAGCACCGCACCCCAACTGAGCGCGAACGGGATGGTCATTTCCATCACCTTCTCGCTGACTTCGTTGATGGGTTCTTCGGGCAGTTCGGGCAAGCCCAAATCCTTGAATGGGACATGCGAGAGAATGAGATAGGATGTGCCACCATTCTCGAACTCACCGTAGACATGGTCAATATAACGGTCGGGGTGTGCGGCGATACGCTCGTGCGCTTTCTTGATCAATTCTTCGCGTTCGCCGTATTCGAGCGCGTCGGTGGGACAAGTCTGCACGCAGGCGGGCTCCTGTCCGCCATAGATGCGCTGAGGGCAGAAGGTGCATTTGTCAATAAACGCGCCATCTATGATGCCTTTGTCATAATCAAAGTGCGGCACGCCGAATGGGCAGGCGTTCATACAATACCGACAACCGATGCACAGGTCAGGGTTGTAGGTGACGGGTCCATCTTCCGCTTTGGTGTACGCACCGACTGGGCATGCCGACATGCAGTCGGGATGTTCGCAGTGCATACAGTGATAAACCATCGTGCCACGTTGCAGATCGGGATATTCCCCCATGATGCCAACGCCTGCTACCCAGATGCGGGTCTTGTCCATGACAATGTTGTTTTCCACACTGCACGCCACCATACAAGCGCGACAGTCAATACAGCGTGTGGCATCGAAGAGATAAGCGTGATGTTTAATTTCAGTCATAGTTTCACCTGTAGCGCAAAATTCATTTTGCGAAAAGTGCGAAATGAATTTCGCAGTACGTTCTAAGCCTTTTTCACCGTGACGAAAGTCTGGCTTAACGCTTGACCACCGCTGATCGGGTCGGTGTAGGTGACGTGCAGAGCCGAATCGCTCGCGCCCACGCCGTAGGCTGTTTTCAAACCTTTGGAGAGATGACCATACCCAGGCGTCAGGTAGACGCAATCGGGTCGGATGGCTTCGGTAGCAAGCAATTTGCTGTACGCCTTGCCAACCTGACTCGTAATCTCCACCCAGTCGCCATCTTCCAATCCCATTTTTGCCGCTGTTTTGGCGTTCATCCACAAACGCGGCTCATCGGAATATTTATGAAGCAGTTGGTTGTTCTGCGTGCCGAACTGGGTGTGTTGCGCCACTTTGCCTGTGAGCAGATAGAACTCATCCTCTTTTGGCATGGGTGGTTCCTCCCAGGTGGGCCAGGGCGAGAAGCCCGCGTTCTTCAACGTCTCGCAATAGACTTCGATCTTGCCAGAAGGTGTGTTGAAAGTGATTTCTCCATCGCCTTCCTCTTCGGGCATTTCGGCATAGCCTTTTTCCTTCACTTCTTCGAGACTGACTCCTAGCGGTTTCAACTGCTGGCGGATGTAATCTTCCTCATCCTCATATTGGAAGAAATCGCCGAGTCCGAGTCGTTCGCCCAACTGCTTGTAGATCCACAGCGCGGACTTTGCCTCGCCCTGAGGTTCGATCACAGGCTGGCGGATGAAGGCTTTCCCGTCCACGGGCAGAAGCGGGTCGTATCGTTCGAGGTACGAGGCTTCAGGCAGGACAACATCCGAGAACCAGGCGGTGTCGTTCATGATGATATCCACTGTGGCAATGAAGTCCATTTTGCCGAATGCTTGCAAGGTCTTGTCGCGGTCGGGCAGGGATAGGATCGGATTCTGCCGCGAGATGAACCATCCGTGCGCCTGATACGGTTCGCCTGTGAGGATGGCGTCGCGTAGTTCCTGAAAGACGCCCAACTTCAGCGGGACGAGCGGATACTTCCATGAGACACCATCCAACCGAGGAGCCGAAACGCGCGGATATGGCGGCTGCTTCGGCATGCCCAAGCCTGCACCTTCTGCAGCCATCTCAGCGGAGAGACATCCGCCAGGCGTGAGCACATTTCCGCTCATGGCGTTCAACGTCGCGATCGCGCGTTCGGTCTGGAAGGAGTTGATGAAATTGGATGTACGCCAACCAGGATGCGCCAGGGCATTATGTTTGGCGGCGGCGTATTCACGCGCGACGCGTTCGATCGTCGCGGCGGGAACGCCCGTGATCTTCTCTGCCCAGACAGGCGTGTACTTGCTCATCACGCGCGGCAGGTCTTCGCATCCGATCACGTACTTCCTGACAAATTCGCAGTCCGCCAGTTCATTCTGCGTGATGACGTTGATCATCGCCAGCAAAAAGGCGGAGTCAGTGCCTGGGCGGATGGGAATCCACTCGGTCGCTTTTGAAGCGGTCTTTGTGTAACGCGGGTCGAGATAGACCAGTTTCGCGCCGCGGTCAATCGCATGCGCCAGCTCCGAAGTCTCAGAAGTCGAGATGGCTTCCATCATGTTGCGTCCCACCATCAGGATGAACTCGACATCGTCATATTTGCGCGATGGTTCCTCTACGCCGTACGTCAGCGAGAAGGCAGTGATCATGGCATTGAAACACAGCGAGCGTTGCGTGCCGTAATTCGGCGAGCCAAACGCATACAGCAAATTCTCAAACTGCACCTGACTTAAATTATGCGTCGACGAAAAGACCATTGCTTCCGCGCCATACTTTTCCTTGATCTTGAGAATGTTCGATGCGACGATATCCAGCGCTTCATCCCACGACGCCTGGCGGAAGAGGCCCTCGCCGCGTTTCCCCACCCTGACAAGCGGAGTCAGCACACGGTCGGGATCGTACGTGTTCATCAGTCCCGATTGCCCACGTGGACAAAGATTGCCACGTGAATGCGGATGCTCCGGATTGCCGTCCAACTTGACGACGCGCCCTTCCACCACTTTGGCGATCAGCCCACAGCGCCAGACGCACATCTCGCACATGCTATGGACAAATCCATTGCCTTGCGAGTCGATCTGTCCAGCCGCGCGTGCCGCCTGGGCCACCGGCGCCGGCAACATTTGCCCGAGAGCCAATATCCCGGCTCCCGCCGCGCCCAATTTTAGAAAATCTCTTCTTGAGATTGTATTTGTCATAAGTTCTCCAGTTTTCAGTCATCAGTTATCAACAATCAGTTTTTCTGATCACGGATAACTGTCCACTGATTACTGCTTACTCGCCTTTATCTTTCCTCTGCCAACCCGCGCGATCGATCATGTAGAACAGGAATAGCGACATCAACCCAAACATCAGAATGAACAGGAAGGGGCTTACATTCCACAATTCAGGGATGATCGCATTACCGTAACTTGCAAGCGCCGAGATCTTGGGGAACACCTGTTGATAGGTCAAGCCGTAAATAACCGCACCAGTCAAAAAGCCAAGCAACCCGGGAACAATGTAATCCAATTTGCCTTCGCCGCCACCGGCGGCGCAAGTACCCGGTCAGTATCCCGTGAGAGCCATGCCCACGCCAAATATTAGTCCGCCCACAAGATTCCCAACGATGTACGTTGCTGGCACATTCGGGAAGGTGATCAACCCGAGCCCACGCAAGGCATACAGTCCGCTCATGGATACGACCAGTGCCGTCATCATAAACTTCAACACAGCCATATCCGTAAAGCGAAATACATTCACGATCTTGTTGTACTTGGTCAACCCGGCCTTATTCAATGAAAAACCGAAGAAGACGCCAACAAATAGTGCGATTATGAAATTCGTCATATTAATCTCCTCGCAGTCTTAATAATTTTTGCGGTAGATAATGAGCGCAGTGAGGATCCCCGAAGCGAACATCCCCATGATGAACAGGAACGCCGCAGGAGCCAGCAACATGCCGCCAGAGATCGCAAGTCCGCTCGTACAACCACCGGCGATGCCCGCCGCAAACTCCAGGATGATCGCGCCGACGAAAGCCAATACCCAGCGTTTCCAAACCTGCGGACCAAAAATGCGCTTCCATTGTGCATCAGAATTGGCAGCACCTTTCTTTCCCCAAAGCAAAGTTCCGCTTGTCGCCGCGCCGATCATGCCGCCGAAGAATATACCGATCAACAAGACCACGCCCCAGGTGATGCCAGGCGGCATGATGAAGTTGAAATACATATTGTCGAATGCCGCGGGCGCAACTGCCTTGCCGATCATGCCCGCGATATTTTCAAATGCACCTGAAGCACCGAGCAAACTATCGCTCAGCCAGACCGCCGCAATACCCACAATGCCGAGCAACACACCCGCCACGTATGGCGACCATTCTTCCTTGCGGATGTAATTCAGAACAAATTTCATGGCTTACTCCTCATCCTTCCTGACAACAGCGTCCATTAGGTCGAGAACCTTGTCAGCTTTTTTGTTTTCCAAAACATTCTTCAACGATTTACGTGCGTCCGCCTTGAGCCCTGCGATCTTCGGCAGCATCTCGACCACGTCAGCGGGATATTCCTCTTCGACCTTGCGCGTATCGCCAAACTTAACATTGACCAACTTCTCGCGCGTGACGACGAATCCGCCACCACCTACTGCGATCAAACCGATCATGCCGATCAGGATCATGTTGCCCCAGTTGACAGGCTTCTTCCCCAACACGATCGCGTCGTAGTTCGCGGCATAGTTGACGACATTCGGGTCATCGACCACAACTTCATTACATTGATTGGATACAACAACAGGAACGGACTCCGCACTAACAGGCACCGCTTCAGACTCGCCCGAGGCTGGCGCGCCAGAACCCGAACCGATTTCCACACCCAAAGCAGATGCATACACCTGCGCGCGCGCATCCAAATCCGCGACATGGCATTGTTGGCAGGATGCCGCCACATCGGAGAGTGGATCAACCATCCCTTCGTGTGCGGCGGCTACATCCTTCGCTTGATTGTTCCCCGCGTGGCAGATGTAACAGAAATCACCGAACGCGTGCGATTGATGCCAGCCTGTTCCATCTGCATTGACAGACAACTGTCCCTGTACTTCGTGACAGTTCTTGCAGGAAGATGCCTGCGAACCGCATTGGGCTTTGGCTGGGGTCGTTATCCCCAACAAAACACCGGTGACAATGACCAGTACCAGCCCGGTTAGAAAAAAATGAATGGCAGGTTTCTTGTATGGCATTGCTTTCTCCTGAGTAAGATGATTTGCTTTTCTATTTATTCAATTCTGAAACCAGATTTGCTCTGGACGATATCTGGTCGCGCAAAACCGTGCGCAAGATGTTGAGCGCTTCAATCAAGCGGCAATCGGCAAGTTCATATTGAACGGTGACACCATGACGGGTTGTACGGACTAGTCCGTGGTCTCGCAAAACCTTAAGGTGACGAGATGTTGTCGGCTGGGAAATGCCAAGTTCGTTTGTCAATTCGGTTACGTTGCGGGGTTGTTCGTTAAGCGCGTATAGAATCAGAAGCCGCGTGGGATCCACGAAGGCAGAACACAAATTCGCCTCAAGTTCAGAAATCTCATGGGTCAGCGGTTGGAATGACATGGCGGTACTCTCATTTATTCAAATACTCATATAAACGGTTACACTATTGTATTGGCACAAATTAGGTCAGGGCAGTGAGAACTGTCACTTATTTTGTGATCAATGTAACAAAAAAGTTGTTTTTATGGTTATATAAACGTCACTAAACACAATTAATTGGTTGTTTTGAGCGGCAACAAAATCCCCAAAGATCTTAAAAATCTTCACAAAAGAGTTTTTATGGTTTCTTGGGCGATAAAAGAACCAACGCCAGCCAAAAACTGAAAAGAACAACACCCCCCGCCACCCACGGCAATTTTTCAGCAATGCTCGGATGAACCGTCTCGAGGAATCCCATGTCTACGGGCTGGGGTGCAGGCAACTGTTTTCACTACTGGTTCGAACCCAACCTTAGAAGCGAATGTGTCAAGCCGCTACTGTACATCATCTGTGTGACATTGCCTGCATTTTGCACCGTTCATTCTCCTGTGGATATCTGAGGAATCCAACATGCGCATCTTCTGCCTTGAAGGAATCCACGTCGCCCTCGTGGCAATCTGTACATCGATCTCTATGCGGCTCTGTCATGCAGTACCATCAGTCGGTATCGTGCAAATAGTACAGATCCTCATGGCAGGAGAGACAGGAGTTACCTACGGGATTAGTCATCGCCGGCGCGGCGGACACCCGCTCAGTCATGCTCAAGGCTGCAAACACAACAACGAACAGGATGGCGACTCCGGATAAAATCCAGCGATTGGCTTTCGCGAACATCTTTCACATCGGGTTTGGTCTTACAGCATGAAATATCGCTCTGGGGAATCTTCCAAAGTATCTTCAGGGCATAGCACGAGCAAGGCACATGAGATCGTGTTGGCAGTATTGCGCCATGTGTGCGGGGTATAGGCATCGAAGATCAGGCTGTCTCCTGGCGCAAGCGGGTAGAGTTCACCTTCGATGATATAGGTGATGTGTCCCTCCAGGCAATAAATGAACTCGCGTCCTGGGAACACGATTGGCGATTTGCCGCTATTCGCCCCGGCTTCGAGCTTGGTGATAAATGGCTCGGATCCAATGTGCGGCAATCCATCATTCAGTTTTTCCATCTGACCTTGGGAAAATACTATCTGCTTCCGTTCTCCGACCCTTTGATATACGATCCTTCGTGCGCGATCTTCATGCTCAAAAAAAGCAGTAATGGGGATATCCAGGCTCCGTGCCAATTGGGAGAGAGTACTTACGCTTGGGGATGTTTTTCCGTTTTCGATCAGGCTCAGGGTGTTGACACTCAAGCCACTTCGTTCTGCCAGCGCACGAATGGACAGGTTACGGACTTTTCGCAGGGCACGAAGTCGCTGTCCCATACGTTCCAAGGTACGGTTCATATTCTTCCGATTGGATGGGTGATGTTCCTTTTTCCCGGTCTGGGTTGAAATTTCTTGCACGATCATTACCTTCTCACTCTCTCGAAATAACCGACCAAAATATCGTTCACATGCAAACGGTTCAAAATGGAAAGGATTTTTCTCAGCTTCGCCCAAAATGAGCCAGCAAAGAATTGGCGCTGATATGACCATTATTACATATTTGTGTCAATTATTTTAGTAACTGTAGTTTCGCCAAAATAATAGGATGAGCACTGGTAAATCTGGTAGGATTTGTTTGCGACGAATCCAAGAAGCCAGAGGTCACCAATGCTCCCCC
>JBFYRY010000350.1:0-3574 GCA_041302025.1 Chloroflexota bacterium
GACTCATTTATAGTTTCGGACAATTGAATTGGCATAACACCGGCATCAATAGGCAGATGCCGTATATTCTGACTATTCCCAATCTAAAGACTTGTCAGCCTTCGAAAAGCCTGCTTCCCATTTTTGAATGTCAACAGGAAGAGTATTGTCATGATGATGGCAGATGTGATGCACCAGGCGCAGGTCGCACCGATGACGAAAGGTTCAAGAAAGGTGAGGTAGATCGAGAAGAGCGTGCCGCCAGCGGTCATGACAAACAATGAAAAGGCGGCAAAATCGGCAAGGCGGCCGTTGGTCCATCGCGTTACCAGCCAGGAAATGAAGATTGCAAGGTATCCAACCAGTCCCATCACTCCGATGGGGAGTATGCCAAAGAGACGGGCGTATTCGCTTTGTTGGACGGTGTTGCAGTCTCCCACAGGACCGCAGACAGCAGTTGTGTCCGTGACTTCCACATACGCCAGATACCCTGCCACAGCAAAACCGATGACGCAGAGGAGAGGGATGATCCACTTCCAACGCTGATCGAGGGAGATGTTATTTGTAGCGACAGCCCATACAATGGACCCAAGCATGCCGATCAGCACCAGCACTGATAGAGTGTTGCCGGCAGGGTCGCGGGCAAATGTTTCGAGCCAGTAGGATGTTTCGGTGTGTATACCGACGATGCCGGGCAGGGCTGTCGGTGTGGGAGCGGCTGGGGAAACGGTGACAGGCTCCGAGGTGGTTTGAATCGTCGCGGATGGAGCGGGAATGGTCGCAGTTGAGTCAATCGTCTCCGGGGTTGTGACAGCCGCAGTTGCAGTGCCATCCTCTGACGAACGGAGGATCGCTTCGCGTAGTTCGGGAATATCGGGCCAATCCACCCCGCCCTGCGCCAGATAGGTTTCGACGAGACCTGGAAATTTTTCCGGGATATCCGCCGATCCAACCAGATACATGTTGTCGATCACCAGGAAGGGAACGCCTGCCGATTCGAGATTGAATTTTTTCATGGCAGACGTGAAATATACCTGTCCTTGTTGCTGGGTGACGTCGATCCCGATGATCTGCAATTGTTCACCGTATTTCTCGACCATGGGTAGGAGCGTTCCATTAATCACATATTCGCAATGCCCGCAGGTCGGGGAGTAAAAGAGCACAGCATGCACAACCGGTGTGTTGGTTTGGGCATGGACATTTGTGATTGGCAATACAAGAATGACGATGAGTAGTATGGCGGTGAGGATGTTGGAATGCTTCACTTTTTTGCTCCGTGTTTTGTGTTTGCCGATGCGTACAGCAAATTCCATTACACTACTTTTTCCCTTTACTTACAAGGGTGAGTTGCCCGTGGATGGTATCCATTTCCTGACCCACAGAAACACAGGCTTTTTTGATCTGGATTCTGCCCTGCGGCGGTTCAAAACGTGACTTGAGCCTGTCTCCGGCAAAAGTTGGATGAACCCCGCTCGAAGAAATCCGCGGATCTGGGCGGTTTGGGGTGTTTCTCAGGGCATTTACTGAGCCAAAACGGGGGGTGGGATCGGTTTTTGAGGCGGAATCAGGTTCCGGCTGGGAAAGATGCGGGAGTGTCCGTTTGCTTGCCACACAACAGTTTTGAGTCTATACTTTGCCTAATTCCGCAACATCCCAAAGGAGGCTGGCATGACAACTTTACGCGATATCATCCGAAAGAAGGGCGGGGACGTGTTTTCGATCTCCCCGGAGGCAAGTGTTTTCGATGCTCTCAAGATGATGGCTGACCAAAATACCGGCGCGTTGCTGGTTATGTCTGGGGGGAAGGTGATGGGCATCCTTTCTGAACGGGACTGTGTCCGCCGCGTTGACCTGCACGGGCGCACCGCAAAGAACACCAAGGTTGAAGATATTATGACTTCGAAAGTGTTGTATGCACAAGTCAGCCAGTCGGTGGAGGAATGTGTTGCGGTCATGCTCGATAAGAATATCCGGCACCTGCCTGTCTTTGATGGAGATACGTTGATCGGTCTGGTCTCTGCCCGCGATGCCCTGGCAGAGATGGTGGACCAGCAGAAATTCATGATCTCGCAACTGGAACATTACATTACCGGTGGGGGAAGATGATTCTGGCGGCATCATTTATTATTTTCGAGGAGCGGACGGGATGATACTTCCGGAGTGGACAATCGCCGAACTTCAGGAAAAGATGGCGGCGGGGGAGTTGACTGCGCGTCAGATTGCCGGGTTGTATCTTCAACGCATCGAAGCCGTGGATAAGGGTGGTCCGTTCCTCAATTCGATCATCGAATTGAATCCAGACGCCTTGGAGATCGCGGATAAATTGGATGCAGAAAGAAAAGCGGGCAAGGTGCGCGGACCGTTGCACGGGATCCCTGTATTGGTGAAGGATAATATCGATACGCACGACAAAATGCAGACCACCGCGGGTTCACTGGCGCTGGAAGGGAATTATGCCGCGAAGGACGCGTTTATCGTCAAGCAATTGCGCAAGGCGGGTGCGGTGATCCTCGGCAAAACCAATTTGAGCGAGTGGGCAAACTTTCGCGGCAAACGCTCAGTGAGCGGATGGTCGTCACGCGGCGGCTTGACACGAAACCCACATGCGCTCGACCGTTCCGCGAGCGGTTCATCTTCGGGGTCGGGCGCGGCGATTGCGGCGAATCTCGCTGTCGTCGCTGTGGGCACGGAAACCGACGGTTCGATCATCAGTCCCGCGAACGCCAATGGGATCGTGGGGATCAAGCCGACGCTTGGATTGTTGAGCCGGAGCGGGATCATTCCCATCGCGCACAGCCAGGATACACCCGGTCCCATGGCGCGCACGGTTGCAGACGCGGCGATCTTGCTTGGGGCGATGACGGGAGTCGATTCTGCCGATCCAGCCACAGGGTCCAGTAGGAAGCGGGGTTTGTCCAATTATGCAAAGTTCCTTGATTATGACGGACTCAGAGGCGCGCGTATCGGTGTAGCAAGGAACATGGCGGGAACAAATCCGCGTGTCCTGAAGATCTTCGAACACTGTATCGATGTGATAAGGCAACTGGGTGCGGTGATCGTCGACCCGGCGGATGTTCCCAATTTCGACAAATTCGGTCCCACTGAATTGGAAGTTTTGTATTACGAGTTCAAAGCCGGCCTGAACAAATATCTCAAACTGCTCGATGAAAATGTGCGCGTGCATTCCATGGCGGACGTGATCAAGTTCAATGAAGAGAATGCCGATCGCGTCATGCCGTATTTTGGGCAGGAACAGATGATCGCCGCGCGGGGAAAAGGTCCGCTCAGTGAAAAGAAATACAGGGACGCGCTTGCAAAGAATCTTCGCCTGACCCGCAGGGATGGCATCGACAGGGTCATGCGAAAACATAAGCTTGATGCGCTCGTCGTCCCCACCGACGCGCCTGCCCGCATCATAGACCTGGTCAATGGCGATGCAAGCAATACCGATATCGAAAGCACGTCGCCCGCCGCTGTGGCGGGGTATCCGCATATCACGGTGCCGGCTGGTTTTGTGTTCGGTCTGCCGGTGGGCATCTCTTTCTTCGCGAAAGCCTGGGATGATGCCAAACTCATTCAATTCGCGTACGCCTTT
>JBFYRY010000351.1:0-4358 GCA_041302025.1 Chloroflexota bacterium
CATGCCGATGAATCTGAGACATCACTCGGTCTCTTACTGCACCCTGAGATGGTGGATATGAACTATGCTGTGGACACCGAAGGCAAGAGTTACCTGCCCGAGGGACATTTCGACAAGTCTGTCGATCCGTTCGGACGCCCAAGTCGCTGGTCCGAAGGCGAAGGGCATTTTGCCATCGAGATCGCTGCGACGCCTGAAGGCGTGGTGGGCAAAGCCAAATCTGGTACGGCACAAAAAGCCAAACGCCCCATGGCTGCCATCCTGAAATACCTGACGTTATGGCATGACGATGTGTTGGAAGCCTTCCCTGCTGGAAAGGTCCCGCCTGTCGAGGAAGTGACCCTGCGCACCGAAAAAGACATGGAACCTTACCTGCGCGAACCACTAAGCAAAGGCTGGAAGACAGTCTACAGCCTTCCGCGCATCGGGCAGGGGACGGAAGTCTAATCTGTCATTGCGAGCCGTCCTGAGCGGAGAGTTTTCCAGCGAAGCCGAAGGACGGCGAAGCACCCCCCCCCGTTTACGGGAAAACTTATCGAACAGTATTCACCCATTTGTGCGAGGATTGCTTCGTCGCAAAAAGCGCTCCTCGCAATGACATCACAAGGAGAAAATCATGAAAGGCACAATGCCAGGCGTCACCCTGATCGCGGACTGGGACCCCAAACCCGGTTTTAAACTCGGCAGGAAAGACATCGAAGGGCGTCAGACCTATTTAGGCAGTCAAGTATGGCGCAACCCACGCTTCGAGATCCGCGAATATGACATCCCCACACCGGGACCAGAGGAAGTGGTGATCGAAATCAAAGCCTGCGGGATCTGCGGCTCGGATGTGCACATGGCACAGGCGGAGAAAGATGGCTACATCTTTTATCCCGGACTGACCGGTTTCCCCAGCATTCTGGGGCACGAATTCTCCGGCGTGGTTGTGGAAGCCGGGAAGAACGCGCGAGATAAACGCACCAACAAACCCTTTAAAGGCGGCGAGCCGGTTACGTCTGAGGAGATGTTGTGGTGCGGGCAATGCAAACCCTGTGCAGACGGTCAGCCCAACCACTGCGAACAACTGGACGAAGTCGGATTCAACGTCAACGGCGCATACACCAAGTACATGGTCTTACCTGCACGCACCATTTGGAGTCTGGAACCCTTACGTGAGCGCTATCACGGCGATGATATTTTTGTGGCGGGCAGTTTGGTTGAACCGACATCGGTTGCCTACAATGCCGCCATCGAGCGCGGCGGCGGAATCCGCCCGGGTGATCGTGCTGTCATCCTTGGTGCGGGTCCGGTGGGCATCGCAGCCTGCGCCATACTTAAACGCGCCGGGGCATCAAAGGTCATCATCTCTGAGACCCAGCCGGAACGCGCCGCCATGGCGTTGAAACTGGGCGCAGATTTTCACATCAACCCGGCAAAAGAGGATTTTGCGGATCGCGTGCTTGAGATCACCGATGGTATGGGTGCAGATATGTTCATGGAAGCGACCGGTCTACCCGAAGTCGTTTATCCCGGCATCGAGCGTGTCATCTGGGAAGGGCGTACATTGCTCAGCACCGTTGTTGTCACCGCCCGCGCCGAGGCCAAGATGCCGGTGCAGGGTGAAGTCCTTCAAGTACGGAAGGCACGCATCGTCGGCGCACAGGGACACTCCGGTCACGGCAACTTCCCGCGCGTGATCGATTGCATGGCATCGGGCATGGATATGACCCCGATGAGCACCAAGAAGATCAGCCTCGAAGAACTTCCAGAGAACGTCATCAAGTTGCAAACCGATCGCTCGGAATGCAAAGTAACGTATATCGCCAGGTAGAAACCTTGTTTAACCGTGGACGATGGGCCATAGACGATGGTCTGTCGTCCATGGTCTATGGTCGACTAATGAAACTCTCCATCGTCCTTTCCACTCAGCAAGCCCAATTCCAAGCCGCGACGTTCAAAGGTGATCTTGAGACCAATCTGGCAAATATCGCGTCACTGGGCTACGGTGGCGTCGAACTTGCCATTCGTGACCCCAAGCTCGTTGATCTTGATAGTCTGGAAGTGCTCGTCCGGAAATACGATCTGCACGTGCCTGCCATCGGAACGGGACAAGCCTGGGGAGAAGAAGGCATCTCGTTCACTGACCCGGACCCAACCACTCGCCGTGCCGCCATCGAACGGATCAAAAGTCACATATCGGTTGCATCCCGTTTCGGGGCGATTATTATCATCGGACTGATCCGCGGAATCGTTAAACCGGGAGTGGATGCAACCCAGGCAATGGACTGGCTCATCGAAGCCTTGCGCGAGTGCAGCGACGCGGCACGCCCATATGGCATCCGTCTGGCGCTCGAACCCATCAATCGTTACGAAACCACACTCATCAACAACGCAGCCCAGGGCCTGGAACTCATCGAACGCGTCGGCGCGGATAACTTCGGGCTGCTGCTCGACACCTTTCACATGAACATCGAAGAACCGGTCATCGAAGACAGCATCCGTAGGTGCGGGGAGCGCATTTTCCATTTTCACGTGGCCGATTCAAATCGCTGGTACCCCGGCGCTGGGCATCTTGATTTCAAATCGATCCTGGATGAACTTTTCTCCAGTGGATATCAAGGCTGGGTCTCCGGCGAGTTCATTCCCAAACCGGATGCATCCACTGCAGCCCGGGAAAGCCTTGCTTATCTGAGAACCATCAAAGTTTGACCAAATAACCAATTTAAGCTAGCATAGCTCCCCTTCTGTGAAACACTGACCATTGGTTGCCTCGCAGGAGGGGATTTATATTCCGAAACCGATACAGGTAGCCAATATCTTGATTTTCGATCTGTAGATAAGGTAAAACCATGCTTGAGATGATCCAACAATCTGTCATTCCCCACGACCGATACCAATTAGAGCTGAAACTCGACTACGAACTGGGAACAGGCGAGAAAACGCATTACCGTATTTCAACTTACATTTTTATTCCACGGAGTCTGGGGATCACCGAAGAGAGTTATCAAAAGGCTGAATTCTATCGGGATATCAAGAACTATATCCGCATCAAGACCCCCGAGATGAGACTGCGCGATCTGCTCGACAGCAACAATGCGCCTTTAAAAGCCGTTCAGGAGATTATCAACCAGCCAAATTGGTACGCAGAAAAGGATGCGAATGACCGCATCATTCATGCGCTCAGGTTCTTTGGCGCCATGTTCAAAAGTTCCCTGCGCGAGCACATGAACCTGGTGGATAAACGTATCAACTCATCGGCCCCAAACATAAAAATCAATAATCTTGTTGATAATTTGATCGGAGAGTTTGTTGTCCAATCCAAAAACATCAGCACTCATTACAGGGCATTTTACACAGATATGAACCTGCCTTCTGTGCGCGAAGACGTCTTTTCGGCTTACCTCATCGTTGATGAGTACATCAGCTTATTGATAGAAGAAAGCGCGACCGAGTTGTTCGAAGTTGTATCCCGTCATTATGATGGAACGGAACAATCGAGTTATCTTGATACGCTGAATACCATTGTAAAGTTTGAAACCGCTCACCGGATCTCACACGGTTATGGATCCATCCTCAAAAGTGACTGATCTTTGCAACCGTGGTCGCTTTTTATTTCCAGAGCATATATGGAAATTTCACCCTGCCGGTGTTCGTGGCACTGGTGGTGGGCTACATGTTCAAAGACCGCATCAAAGAGGCGGGGCGGGCTCTATTAACCGGTACACTGCACGCAAGACTATATGACCGCAGGATCAACATCAAAACCCTGGATGGGAAATATAAATTAGCCGTGCTCCGCGAAAAAATTACCTTCATGAAAGAGGGCGAACTTCCCCAGGGGGTACGCTCCGCCCGCCAAAAAGATCCCTTTGCAGACCTGGACAACGACAGGGAAGGCGAAACCATCATATGTCACACCAAGGATATCGTCCTGCAAGCCGACCTGTTTCGCAAAGCATTCGGCGGGCTGCCCAAGATCAGCGGATTGAACGATATTATCCGCTATGATATTCATCCATATCTGAGAAAAATGGACGATCCAGTGGAAAAACAGCTTCTCCTGGATAATGGTCAGCTAAAAACTATCGATACGCACAAGGTTTACCACGTCAACTTTGTGTCACGTTACACTTCGATCAAACCTCAATACGAAAAGCTGTACGAACGTATGCGGCTGGTGCTGAATAGGGATGGGATCAAGCGAATTGAACGGATTTCGCTGTAAGGGACAATAAAAAACACCGCCTTCGAGTAAGGCGGTGTACGAACAATGCTACTTGTCGGGGTGCCGAGATTTGAACTCGGGACCTCACGGACCCGAACCGTGCGCTCTACCGGTCTGAGCCACACCCCGATTTGGGAAGCGTGCGAATTAT
>JBFYRY010000008.1:0-30530 GCA_041302025.1 Chloroflexota bacterium
ACGCCTTCGAGTTCCATCGGCGCATACATGCTCTCGGCATAATACGGAAGATGACCGGAACGCAGGAAGAGATCTTCCTTTGTGAGGATCGGCGTCTTGACACGGTCATAGCCCGCTTTTTCTTCCATTTCCTTGGCAAGCTTCTCCAACTCCTCGATCATCACGCCGCCATTGGGCAGCCACAATGGCAAACCGGGGCCGACCTCATCATCGAAGATGAAGATCTCCAACTCCTTGCCGAGTTTGCGGTGATCGCGCTTCTTGGCTTCCTCCAGCTGGTGCAGGTAGGCCTCCAGATCTTTCTTGCTTTCCCATGCCGTGCCGTAAATACGCTGGAGCATCTTATTGTTCTCATCGCCCCGCCAATAGGCGCCGGCGATGTTCATCAACTTGAACGCATCCTGCTTGATCTCTTTCGTGCTTTCCACGTGAGGTCCGCGGCACAAGTCCGTGAACGTGTCGTGTTGGTAGATCGAAATGTCCGGTTTCTCTGCAAGTGGATTCCCGTACTCATCGAAGCCGCCTTTTTCAAGACCCTCGATCAATTCCAGTTTATAAGGCTGGTCGGCAAAGATCTTCTTCGCATCTTCGGCAGAAAGCACCGTTTTCTTGAATTCGTGTTTGCCCTGTACGATCTGACGCATACGCTTTTCGATCAATTCCAAATCTTCGGGCGTGAGATTGCGCGGCAGGTCGAAGTCATAATAGAATCCATTCTCAACCGGGGGACCGATCGTGTACTTGGCTTCGGGGAACATATCAACGACAGCCTGCGCCATGACATGCGCCGCTGAGTGACGGATCTTATAGAGCTGGGACTCTTCGTACTTTTCCTGAACTTGTTGTGACATTCTCGCTTCCTTTCTAGATACTTCGACTTCGCTCAGTACGAGCTTTAGGTTTGTTGCCGCTTCGAATTATTTTTCGCGAACTCGGGGAAGCGGCTAACAACCTCCGAGTCGCCGACGAGTGTTGGTAGTCATAGCGACCTCCTTTGGTAGGTCGGATTGACAATCCGACCTACGTTAAACAAAAAAACTCGCCCGAACACGGGGCGAGAATTTGATTCACGCGGTTCCACCCGAATTGTACATCGAAATCAATTTCGACGTACCACTCATAAGCCTCTAACGGAGCCATCCGTTTCACTTACTCACTGATCACTGTTTACTGATCACTTTTCAGTTTCACGCTCGCGAGTGGTTTTCCGTGATTTTCTCTGGAAGAGACTCTCAATCTTCGATCTCTTCTCCCTGTCAGGGATGTGACCACGTACTCGTCTCGGTCATCGCGTTTTTGCTAATCGCTGACAGCCAAAGGCTGAAAGCTATGTGTGGGCGAGATAGGGCTCGAACCTACGACCTCTGCTATGTCAAAGCAGTGCTCTAACCAACTGAGCTACCCGCCCGAAGGATTTGTATTATACCGAGGGTAACTTGATTTGACAATCCCTTGCGGTATAATCGCATCGCTATGCCAAGACGTAAAGCCCCCGAAGACATGTCTGTGGAAGAGTTGCGCCGCCTGCTGATCGAGAAGCGGAGGGGCGCGCGTCGTGAGCGGCTGGAGCATTTTAAAAGGACGGGACGAGTCGTGACCGTGGAGCCGGAGTCTTTTCCTCCAATGGTGGATACGCTCGAAGGAAACAGCGACCAGCCCCAAGTCCCGGTATCGAAGCGCCGTCGGGTGATGGACCGTCTCCTGTTGGTGGTGGAGGTCCTGGCGGTGGTGGGACTTGTCGGAGTCCTCATCAGCGGGTTCGGAATCCTGCGCGACCTGAACGATGAAGTCGCCTCCGCACTGATCCAGGAGACGTTCACGCCGACGCCGCTGGTGATGGCTGTCGTTCTGCCATCGGGACATTTGCCGCCGGATGCACAGGGCAACACGCGCCCAAACGACGCCGAGATCCCGGCGCATCTACAGCCGATGGTCCAGTCGCTGGCTAGTATTCCGATCCCGACTTCCGCGCCGGACCAGGCGATCCGCATTCAGGTGCCAGCCATCAACATCGATGCACCCGTGGTGCAGGGAGACGGCTGGGAGCAGTTGAAGAAGGGCGTGGGGCAGAATGTCGCTTCGGTAAACCCCGGGCAGAATGGGAACATCATCCTCTCGGCGCATAACGATGTGTACGGCGAGATCTTTCGGTATCTCGATAAACTGGCGTCCGGCGACCAGGTGATCCTGTATACCCAACAGCGGCAGTACGTGTATATCGTGGACCGCACGGCGATCGTCGAGCCAAACGCGGTGGAGGTGATGGCAAGCACGGGAAGCCCGACGGTAACATTGATCTCATGTTATCCGTATCTTGTTGATAAACAGCGCATTGTGGTTTTTGCGCGATTACAGAATTAATTATGTCCTTGCTGAGGAAGAGTGACACTTGCACCTGCATACAAGTGCGGGTGAACAACGACGAAGTAACCTCCTCGCAAGGACTGAAAAACAAGGAGTAGAAAATGGCTAAGAATAATAAACGAACAACGGTGAGCGTGACTTCTTCATCCACGTCTCGCAGTGAGTTCAATCCCGATTACAGCACCGTGAAAAAGGATCTTGCCCGCATCGGAACGCTGGCAGGTTTCTTTATCGTTGTGCTGGTCGTGCTTTCGTTCTTCATCAAGTAACGAAAAAAATTAGGGCGACCCAACTGGGTCGCCCTAATTGATTCCATGGAATACGAAGTCTCTCTTACAACCCTCACCTATGGCGGCGAGACAATGGGACGCCTACCCGACGGTCGCGCGGTCTTTGTGCCGTTTGGGTTGCCGGGCGAAAAAGTCCGTGTGAGGTTGACGGAGGAGAAGAAGAATTTCGCGCGAGGGGAGATTGTCGACATTCTTGAGCCGTCGAAGGACAGAATCCAATCACGATGCAGACACTTTGGCGAGTGCGGCGGATGTCATTACCAGAACCTTCCCTACGAAAAGCAACTGTCAGCCAAGATGGACATCCTCATCGACCAGCTTAGGCGCATCGGAAAGATCGAGAATCCGCCGGTCCAGCCGATGACGGCATGCCCGACCCCGTGGAATTATCGCAATCATGTGCAGTTCTCTTTGGATAAGACAACAGGCAAGTTGGGATTTCAGGCGCCCGGCTCAAATAAGGTCGTTCCAGTCTCTGAATGTCACCTCCCCGCCCCAGCGATCGACGATTTCTGGCATCAACTCGAATTCGAGCCTGAGACAGATGTCGAGCGCGTCTCCCTCCGTGCCGGGAAGGATGATGATCTCATGCTCGTGCTCGAATCGGACTCGCCCGAAGCGCCCGAACTCGAGATCGAAGCTGGGATTTCCATTGCGCATGTGTACGAGGACAGTGCAGTCATCATTGCCGGGAACGACCATATCGTGATCAATGTGCTGGGACGTGACTTCAAGGTCTCGGCGGCATCGTTCTTTCAAGTGAACACGGTCATGGCAGAAAAGATGGTTGAGCATTTACTTGCGTATTTACCTGTTTCCGCGTCTACGACTTTACTGGACGTCTATTGCGGAGTGGGATTGTTCAGCGCCTTCTTTGCGTCAAAATGCGGACGTGTCATCGGGATCGAAGCGTCCGAATCGTCGTGCGAAGATTTAGCCGTCAATTTGGATGAGTTTGAGAACGTGGAACTTTACGAGGGATTTGCCGAGGATGTGATCCCGCATCTCGAAGCGGAACCAGATATCGTGTTGGTCGATCCGCCGCGCGCGGGACTGGATAAGTCTGCCGTGGACGGAATCCTGAAGTTAAGCCCGAGTCTGATCGCGTACGTGTCGTGCGATCCGTCCACGCTGGCCAGGGATTCGGCACGCTTCATTAACGGGGGATACAAACTCAGGGAAGTGACGCCGTTCGACCTGTTCCCGCAGACGTATCACATCGAGAGCATTTCCATCTTCGAAAAATAAAAAATCCCTCTCTACGCGAGAGGGACTTTTTATTACAGGTGGAGCGACAGGTATTAACTTGCTGGAGGAACTACGACTGGTGGTTCAGCCTTCGGCACAGCCGCGATGGCGGGCAATGCTTTGATCTCGCGGTAGGTCAGCGTCCACACCGTGGAGGTGTACACCGCCTGCCAACTGCCCAGCAGGACCCAGGGCGAGAAGGCGATGGTGAAGAACAGGGGTATGACGAAAAGTCCGCCTGCCACCCACGGGAGCCAGCCGCCCAGGAAGGTGCTGAAGAGACCGACGAACAGCAGGTACGGGAGGGCGGAGACCAGCGCCGCAATGACCACGGTCACGACCACCACCGGGATGGTGACGATGACCAGGATGATGGATGCCACCGCCCAGACGATTCCCAGACCGATCATCACAAGCCACATCAAACCGACACTCTTCCAGTTCTCGAGCACGAACGCAAACCCGCGCCGCAGTGATTCACCTACGCTCGCATTCTCCAGCACGCAGATCCGCCAGAAGAAGTGCCGCAGTAGATTCAGCACGATGGACAGGATCACCACCACGAAGATGGCAAGAAATGCCAGCACGATCCCGGTTACCATACCGAACGCGGTGAAGTCCGCTGTGCCATTGACCACGGAAATGAAGATGCCAATTCCGACAATGAGCAACACAAGCATGAGGGCGATCGCAGGAAGACTCACGATCAGGTTGATCAGGAACAGGCGCCATGCCGATTGCGACCAGCCGACGCGAAACCCTTCACGGACCGTCATCTGAGTGCCTTTGGCTTCATATTCGTCCACCATGCGGATGACCGATGTCTCCGAAACATAGCGCAGTACCGCCATGACGATTCCCACCAGCATCGTCACCAGCACGAACGCCCCGATCACCCATAGGAACGTGGTCAGTTCCTTCCCGGTCATGTCGATCTCCGGAATGCCTTGCTCAAAGAGTCTGTTCAACTCGCGTTGAAATTCCTTGAAGCCTTCCCGCATATCCTGCGGCGTCAGTTGCTGGTGTTGTCCCTGATCCTGACGGTAGTTACTGTCCGAACCACGACTGGACGCACCGCTGCCAGCGGCAAGAGCCAGAATCAAGCCAAATACCCACAGAGCGCGATAGCTCCACAGGATGTGCCATGAGCGTTTCAAAATTTTTACAGGATCCATTCTATTCTCCTTGTTGACTGACTTTCTCTTTCATTTCTTGCTGGATATCGTCCCGAAAATTTCTTTGGGACGTATTCTCGCTTCTTTCGGGACCTGAGGCTGATTCAGCCTTCGATCAGCCTTCCCGGTGCCTGACGCGTGTGACGCGCCCACCAAACCGCAAACCAAGCCAGGTACATCAGCGCCACCGCAACTTTCAAGACGACCTGCGGAAATACATTCCTTGTGGCGCTCTCGGTCCGTTCCGCCCATTGCAGGCTGTCTCCGCTCAACACGCCGAACTGACCAAGTGTTGCTGTCACTTCCGCCGTTTCCGATGGGCCGGAGATCCACGCGCCGGTTGCGTTATCCAATAATCCGTAATTGTTCGCAATGGAGACCACATTGCTCAACAGCATGGCGGTGCTGACGAAAACCCAGACCGCCAGGATGCTCACCGGGATCATCCACCAGCCGAGGTCGAAGAGAGTCGGTTTGGGTGTGGGAGTCCGCTTGTGAGGCAGGAGCAGGTTGACCTGAGCCGCGAAGCGTTCCGGGGAAGGGAAGTCCGGTGTGGGCGCCTCCTGCAACAGTTCCGATAATCCGCGCAGTGACTCGAGTTCCATCCGGCAGGCTTCACATTCGGCGAGATGTTTCTCCACCTGATGAAGCCGCCCGTTTTTCAACTCACCGTCGAAGTAGGCATTTAACCATTCGGTCACGTGGTTAGACATGTTCTGCCTCCAGTTGTACGAATAATTTCGGTTCCAATTTTTCCTTCAATAATTTGCGGGCATAATTCAAGCGTGACATCACCGTTCCAATCGGAATGTCGAGCGCGTCTGCGATCTCGTGGTAGGACATTCCTTCATACTCTTTCAGCACCAGCACCGCGCGGCTGGCATCGGGCAGGGAAAGGACCGCTTTTTTCACCAGCGCCGCCCGTTCCTTTTGTGATGCCAGGGATTCCGGGCTGGGGCGGTCATCGGTCAACGGCAGGTCTTCGATGCTGGTCGGCAGGATGCGCTTCTCCTTGCGGAGCATATCCATGCCGGCGTTAAAGGCGATGCGGTAGAGCCAGTTGCGGAGCGATGTCTGCGGGTGGTAGGAGGACAGGTTCTGCCAGGCGCGGAGGAAGGTCTCCTGCGCGGCGTCTTCGGCGACAAGGGTGTCTCCGCACATGCGGTAGACCACATTGAACACGCCGCGCGCGTGAAGGCGGACCAGTTCGCTGAATGCATTCCGGTCTCCATGTTGGGCGCTGACGACCAATTCTGTCTCACTGACTGTCTGAACCGTTACCACTGATTAGGTTTCCTTTTGGTTTGACACTATCTTAACGTGGAGCCCACCATTTTTATTCGAAAACTTCCTTGGGAAATTGTGCCACAAATTTCGTAAATAAAACTCTTTTTGAACCACGGAGACACTGAGATACGGAGTTTCCAAATTCCCCTCTCTCAGTGTCTTCGTGACTCAGTGGTTAGGGTTTGCTCTTCCCGAAAAATCAGGGCGACCCTTGCGGGGTCGCCCTTTCGTCATCTACACACCGTCCCGAAGGTTATATCAGGCAGTAAAGGTCTTGCGAGAAAACCTTCGGGACGTTTTACATCCCAATTACTCTTTCTTATCCGTTTTCCCGGTCATGTTTTTGCGAATTTCAGCTCGTAACTGCTCGGCTTCATCGGAACGCGCGCCTTGCGCTTCCTTGGCGAGCGCCCCGAAACGATCGGAGAGCAGCATGGTGAGCAGAGCTTCCATGATATTGCCTGAGCCGCCATCTTTGGTGGCACCGACCACCACGCGCGGGACAACATCCACTTTGGATTGTTGGACGGCTTCGGAGAACCGGTTGAGGACTTGTTGCGTCACCTGGAATTGCGGTCCGCCGTACGCCCGGACTTGTTCCTCCGTGGCAAGCGCCTGTGCAATACCGATGCGCGCAATCTTCTCGGCTTCTGCTTCAGCCAGCGCACGGATCTGCGCCGCCTGTTGGATCGAGCGCTGGTAATCGGCTTTACCCTGGTTCGATTGAATTTCAATGTTCAATTCAGCTTGCGTCATGCCGGTTTGCATTTGGGTGCGGGACTCGGCTTCACGGAGTTCGCGTTCCTTGACCGCGGCTTTTTCCTGGCGATCATAGGTCTCGATCTGTTCGGCAGCAATTTGGCGCGAACGTAACTGCGTAAGAATGGTTTCGATTTGAACATCGCCCTCAGGAGATGACGGTGTTCCGATCAGCACTTCCTCCAGTTGCAGGTTGTAATGCTCGAACTTTTCCTTCATTTCCTTGCTCGAAATTTGCTGAATCTCACTGCGTTCCTGCAATAACTGGATCAAGGTGCGTGTTTGACCGACGTTCTTGAAGTATGCCGCCACCATCGGGTCGAGGGTTTGTTCAACGAGGCGTTTGATATCGCCGAAGCGTTGAATGACCAGCGGCGCTTTTTTATAGTCAATATGCACAACTACAGAAAGCGGCAGGGATGGTTCGAACGCGTCCTTGGTGATGAGCGAAACTTCGCTGAGGTTCTCGTCGAACTTGTGCGCACCCGTCTGGTTGCGGATCCATTTGAGGATGAAGTTGGTGGTGGGGACGGACACCACTTTGCCCGCATAGGTGTTGAACGCATATTTGCCGGGCATCAACGCTTCTTCCCAGACACCGCGTTTGCCGCGCGCTACCAATTCACCATGGCGGTAATCGATGCCGGAAAGGTCTTCACCAGCATCACCCGTATACGAGACGACCACACCGACATTGCCTACTTCGATGACCGTCTTCTGGATCATCTCAACTGTGGCGAAAAGGCGGTTGACGTAATAGGTGCCTTCGACCAGCACTTGCAACTGGCGACCACGGAAGCCGCCTGCTTTCAGGAACTTGTCTGGATCCTGGAATTTGTTGTGATACGTCTCGGCGTTATGGGAGTCGTCGCCAACAACGGGAGCGATGATCTCGCCCTGTCCCAGTGACGGGCCGTCATGGACGGTGGCAATGCCGATCTTGTCATCCGTGTCCTTGATGATGACAGGGACGAAGCCGCCGCGTTCCGCAATGACCTGCGCCATGCCCTGGATCGTTTGCATTTCATCGCGGCTGAGCGGCAGGGAGTAAATTCGCTCGTCAGTCAGCACGATGAACTGCATCAGGTTGATGGCATACGTACCTTCGCGCAGGATGCGGCGTTGCGGTCCGCGTTGACCGCCGCTCTTGAGGAAGGCTTCCACATCCTGAAAGTCGAAAGCGACCTCGTTCGATGCCAGGGTTTGTGTCGGTTCAAGCAGTTTGCCGTCACGGGCGAAGATGTATCCCACCTTGCCTTGCGGGATCGTCACCAGCGGTACCAGCCGCACAACATATTGGATGGGCGGCAGATAATGCAGACCACCGCGCAAAACCTTTGGTTGAAATCCCGCTTCGCCGTTCAGCGCGATAAATCCGCTCTTGACAGAGCCGCTGAGACTAAAACGCTTTTCGACGATACCGATACGAGTGTTGGGGATGTAACGAATCCCCGACAGCAGGGTCAAAAGAATGATTCCCCCGAATACTACAACAGCGCCAATTAGATATGGCATTTTGACCTCCTTTTGGTCACGAACATATCTACGAGAGGAAAGGCGGCAGGTTGTGCATTATCGGAACAGGATACTGCCGCCTCATTTGGATTGCGTTTTCTCCTGTCAATATCCTATCACAAATCGGCTTCCTTTATTCGGGGTAGAATCTCAACAACCAGATGCAGACCAAACCCAGGATCGTCCCGCTCGGTGATTCATCCCTTCTCGTACAGTTCGGGGAGGAGATCAATCCCGCTGTCAATCAACGCGTCCATGCGCTTGCGAGCCTTTTGGAGGCTCCGCCATTCAAGGGGATGACCGAAACTGTCCCTGCGTATGCGGCTTTGCTCGTGCAGTACGATCCGCTTCTTATTTCATTTACACGGGTCAGGAGTTTTCTGCGCGAAAAAATATCCCAGGCGGGGGAAACAGCCTCTCGAAGGCCGAAGCAGGTACAGGTCCCGGTGCGATACGGCGGGGAGTTTGGAGTCGATCTCGAATCTGTTGCGTGCCATCTCCAATTGCAAGCCGATGATATCATCCGCCTCCACACACAAAGAACCTACACGGTCTACATGATGGGCTTTACTCCGGGTTTCCCCTATATGGGCACACTTGACGACGCGCTCTTCATGCCGCGCCTCGAAACGCCGCGCTTGCACGTGCCCGCAGGGACGGTCGCCATCGCGGGCTCGCAAACTGGCATCTACCCCATCGTTTCGCCGGGCGGCTGGCAACTCATCGGTTGGACACCGTTGCAATTATTCGATCCCCATTCCGAAGCGCCGTTCCTGTTTTCGCCGGGCGATGAAGTTAGGTTTATCGAGGAAAAGTAGCCACAGAGCACACCGAGTTTTTTGAGTTTTTTCTCAAAGTTCTCTGTGGTCTCCCCTGGCACCGCCCGCCAGGGCAGGTGTGTGGCTTGTAATCAAAATCATGTCACTCGAAATCATCGAAGTCAATGGGTTAGCCACCGTTCAAGACCCGGGCCGAGTGGGCTGGAGAAAATTTGGCGTGCCGACTTCCGGTGCGATGGATGCATTCGCTCTTCACACCACGAATCTGCTGGTAGGCAACGATCCGAGTTGTGCCGCCATCGAGATCGGCTTGGGTGACATTGCCTTGCGCGCGTTGCGTGATTGTGTCATCTCGGTTGCGGGTGTTGGCTTTGGCTTGTCGGTCTACATCTGGGACTTCCCGCTTTGGAGTTCGTACTACGTGCGCGGCGGCTGGACTATCCGCCTCACCAAACTGGACTCCGGCATGTGGGCATATCTCGCCATCTCCGGCGGCGTTCTTTCCAAGCCGGTACTTGGTTCCAGATCAACCTACCTGCGCGGCCCCTTTGGCGGACTCGACGGCAGGCAGTTGCAAGCCGGTGACGTGTTACGGTCCGGGACTCCCTCACGCCCGCTCACCAGCCTCGCCGCGCGGACATTGCCAGCAGAGGTGCGTCCGTTTTATAGCGATAATCCAACTCTTGATGTCATCATGGGACCCCAGGAAAAGTATTTCACCGAAGAAAGTACTGCGAAATTCGTTTCGCAAGAGTTTGTTGTCAGTCCCACCTCCGACCGCATGGGATACCGACTCGAAGGCGTGCCATTGACTCATCGCAACAAAACGGAACTCATCTCCGAAGGAATGACGATGGGCGCGATCCAGGTCCCCTCGAACGGACAGCCCATCATCATGATGGCGGACTCTCCAACCACCGGCGGCTATCCCAAGATCGGGACGGTCGTCAGCGCAGACCTTCCTCTGCTCGCGCAGTGTGCGCCGGGGAAAAGCAGAATCCGTTTTCGGAAGACAACGGTTGCAAAGGCGCAGAAGAAATATCGTGAGTTGATGAGCGGGTTGGAGAGGATGGTAGAGGAGTAGGAATATGTCACTCTCCCGAAGAATATCGGGACGATGTGAGGGAGCGTTTTTTGCAACCGAAGAGTCTCGGTCGTTGTGGTAGAGATTCTCACCTGCACTTGCGTGCGGTGCAAGTGTCGCTCAGAATGACATGGAAAGGCAGATCATATATGAAAATAGACCTCAACTGTGACATGGGCGAGAACATCGGCAGTGACGAAGACATCATGCCATACATCACCTCCGCGAACATTGCATGTGGATTCCATGCAGGGAATGCAAACACCATGCGTGAGACCGTCCGCCTGGCGAAGCGATATGGCGTGGCTGTTGGCGCACATCCAAGCTGGAAGGATATGGAGGGGTTTGGAAGAAACGAGATGTCGTTGCCGCCTGAGGATGTGGAAGCGTTGATTCTGGATCAAGTCAACGTGTTGGCTGAGATCGCAAAAGCAGAAGGCGTGGAGTTGCATCACGTCAAGCCGCATGGGGCGCTGTATAACCAGTCGGCAAAGGATCGCGTGCTGGCAGGCGCCATTGCGCGCGCGGTAAAAAGAGTCAGCGTGGATCTGGTTCTGGTCGGGCTGGCAGGTTCGGGGTTGGTCGAAGCGGGAGTCGAAGTCGGATTGAAGGTTGCAAACGAGGGATTCCCCGACCGGAACTACAATCCCGATGGGACGCTGGTCTCACGCAAACAGCCGCATGCGATCATCGAGTCGCCGGAGGAGATCGCGTCACACGCCATCGAACTTGTCAAACACGGAATAGATTTCAGCGGCAGGCAGGTGCGTGTGGATACGTTATGCCTGCATGGCGATCATCCGCGCGCGGCGGACAACGCAAAAACTGTTCACGAGGTTTTGGAGAATTACGGGGTTGAGATTGCCGGGTTGTAATTCAGCAATGACATACCGTCCCGAAGGTTGTATTGTGAGAACCTGCTCACGCGATCAAGCCTTCGGGACGTTCTTTGGGCGCCAATTACCCTTCCGCGATCACGATCACTTTGTCTTCGGATGCAAACACAACATCGCGGGATTTCTTCGGGTTGGTATGCACGCCATATATCTTGTCCGCATCCTTCGATTCGGCGGTGATACGGTAACCGATGGCGGTTTCGCCGCGCGCCTTTGCCGCTTCGACCACGGTATAGAAGTTGACCGGTTGGCCGATGGCAATGTAATCGCTGATCGGCTTGAGGTAGATCTCCGCGCCTTCGGGATCGAAAATATCGGTGAAGACATCGAACAGTTCGGCGTTCTCGGAGAGCTGTGACATCATCAGACTGACGAGATGTTCGCTGACGATGAAGTCGTCCACTTTGGCGGCTTCGGCGAGTTCGCGGTTGCGCAGGTCAAGCATTTCGCTGACGATGGAGAACGGCGTCGCATCCCTGTCTGCCATATCACGCAGGTGCAGGAGGGTGACGAGCGTCTTTGCGTCGGCTTCCTGTGGTTCAAGCGTGCTGTATGCCAGCACGATAACGTGGTCATAATCCTGCACGTTAAGCGAATTGAGCAGGTCGCGGTCGGTGGTTTCACCTTCCAGCACGACCAGTTTCTGGTTGGCGAGTTTGCCGCCCCGGGCGCGGATCTGTTTTTCGATGTTGTATACGTCCGCGACCACGGTCACCTGCGAACCTTTGGGGACGTAGTTATCGAGTTCATGCACGATGGTAGTGCCGCTGCGGTTCCAGCCGAGGATCAGGCATTTCTCGGGTTTGGGTTTTAACGGTTTCACGCCCAAGTGGATGAGCGCTTTATCAATCGGAGGCAGGTTGCGGATTGAGAGACGAAGCGTATCGTCATCCGCAGAAAGGGCAAAGATCTGGTCATTCTTTTCGATGAGCAGGTCCATCGCGGGGTTAAGGAAAATCTTTCCATCTGCCTTGCGCAAACCCATCACACAGGAATCTTCATAAGCAAGCAGGGCGTCGCCGTAGGTTTTTCCCGCCAGCGCCGGTTCATGCTTGAAATAAATTTCATCGCCGCCGAAGTTCATCAACTCGGTGTACACGACCGAAAGACCCGATTGGCGCGAGGTCTGGGCAACGACGCGCGCGATCAGGTCGCCGGTGAGCACCGCCTGAACGGTATCGTTCGCGCCAACCATTCTGAGCACGTTGAGATTCTTCTGGTTGCGGATCTGTGTGACGATGTGATATTTTCCGACACGGCGGTTGGGGTTGTTGGTGATCGCCAGCACGGTCTTGATGACATCGATATCGGGGTCTTCGTTCTCGGGCGGCAGGACGATGATGGATTTTGCCTGATGCGGACTGGCGATCTCGATGTCGTTCGGGTCGATGGGACTCCCGTTGCGGCAAACGATACGCGTCTTTCCTTTGACTTCGACTCGCTCCCGTATCTCATCCTCCATCTCCACCTTGTCCTTATCTGCCAGGACGACGATGCAGGCATTTGCCTGATTCTCGTTCGCCATCATCAATTCGTTGAGCACGGTGAAGATCTGCGCGGACCATCCGAGCACAAGTGTGTGGTTCGTTTCAAGTACCTTTGAGCGTCCCTTGCGGAGTCGTTCCATTTGTCCTTCGATGGCGTTGTTCAACACACCGATCAACGCGCTGACGATGAAGACGCCGCCCAGCGTGACAAACAGCATGACCACGCGGAAGCCTGTGCCGGTATCGCCGCCCATCGTGCCTGAGTCGAGCGTGCGCATCAGGCTTTCCCAGGCGGCTTCACCAAAAGACAGTTTGCCTGTCTCGCCTTCCTGAACAAAGCCTGCAAATGAAATGACCGCGCCAGCCACGAACACCACAGCCAGCGACAGCACGAACAACATGCCGATCATGGCGGGTGTGCCGCGCGACATCAGGTTGTCGAATCTATACTGGAATCTTTGACGAAATGAGGGCTTCATATTTCCTCCGTACTGTAAAAAGGTGTTGAGCGGATTGTAGCACTTTTATGGGCGCTTGCACGGGTTTTTTCCGTGTCAGGGCGGGGAATATTCCATGAACGGGATCAACTGTCCCGGCGCGTGAAGCGGGTGTTCATCCAAATAAAAATGCCCCCGGAAGTGTCCCGGGGGCGCTTTTGCCGTTTATTGTTTATTGTCCCTTGTTGATTTTTTCGTATTCCGCCTTGGGGATGGCGATCACGAACAGGCGTCCCCAGCTGGCGTTGCCGTCTTTGGCAATGCAGGTCTGAAAGGTGACGTGCCTGTTGCCGAAGTAGACACGCTTGAACATCTGCTCGGCGGTGAGGGTCTTGTTGTCGCTGAGATTGCGGAATTCGCTGTAGGCGCTGTTGGGTTGCAGAGCCTGGTATTGAAGCACTTCGGTCACCACGAAGGTTTCGACCTTGCCGTCACCGTAGACCAGGCTCACTTCCTGTCCCGCCGCGAGGTTTGAAAAGGATTTGCCGGAGAGGTGGTTGTGGGCAAGCAGACCGACGTTGCCGAACTGGGATGCCATGCCGAATTGGGTGGTCTCACCGTCGGTGTTGGAGACGTAGCCCGCATTGTTCGAGGGTTGCTGTACAACGGGCAGGGCAAGTACGTTCGAAACATACACGCCGCGCAGGACATTTGTCTTGCCATTTTGAACCGTTTTTGAAAAATCTATGAAACTTGGGAGGGTTGCACTGTTGCCAGCCGCCAGTGCCGATACGGGGTTGAAGAAAAGGGAAATGAAAATTGCAACGAGCAGGCTTGCATTCAGTGTCTTGCGGGTGATCTGGTTTTTGAGCGTCATTCGAATTCTCCTCTTCGATAAAGGCGCTCAAACCAACCCGGAAACATGAAAGGTTTTGTTTTCGGTAACCTGGCTGTCGTGGTCACACTCGATCGTGTGACGGTAGACCCGTGGCTTTGCGTCCCCGCCTTTCGGCGGGTTTGCCTTTATCGAACAAAAATTTGACAAGGTACAAAAAGAGCCTGGTTTTTTGCCAGGCTCGCGGAAGATCGTGGGATCTTGTCTTCGGCAACCGGGCTGTCGTAATCACATTGTCTGTGACGGTAGACCCTTGGCTTTGCGTCCCCGTTTTTCAACGGGTTTGCTCTTTCGGATATTGATACGCAGATTATAGCCAGATGTTACAGATTTTCACTTTTCATTTCCGTTATATCCGCTTACAGGAATGAAATGGGCATTGGGCGACATCTGGGGGATACACCGGGATAAATCCGGGGAATCACCCGTCACTTTTTCGTGGTGAAACCGTTACTATTTGTGCTACACTCTTTACAGGAATCATGAAAGCCCCGACAAACAAACACCTCCCCTTTTGGACAAAACTTCTTTACGGTTCCGGCGACTTCGGCATCTCAAGCATTTACATGTTGAGGTCTATTTTCTACGCCATCTACCTGACCGATATCGTCGGGCTGGAGCCCCGTCTGGCATCCTTTGGCGGGCTGATCGGCGTGGTATGGGATGCCGTCAACGATCCGATCATCGGCTTGTTGACCGACCGTATGCGCTCCCGCTGGGGGCGACGCAGACCCTTCCTGCTCTGGTTCGCGATCCCCTTTGGGCTAAGTTTCATCCTGCTCTGGTCCGCGCCTGAGTGGGGCAATCAGATCGCGCTCCTCGTGTACGTGACCATCTCGTTCATGCTGGCGGATACGCTCCAGTCGTTGATCTACGTTCCGTATCTGGCGTTGACGCCGGAACTGGCTCCCGATTACGATGAGCGCACCTCGCTGACGGGTTTCCGCAGTTTCTTCCAGCTCTTTGGGTCGCTGGCGGTTGTGCTTGCCTCGCCCAATATCGTGGATCGTGTGCTTGCCGCCGGGTTCACTCAGCAACAGGGATACATGCTGGTCGGCGCGGTCTTCGGCGGGATCAGCATCGTCCCGTTGCTCCTGATCGGACTGTTCATCAAGGAACGGGCAACCCCTCAACAGACGGAGGCACTGCCTTTGCGTGAGACCGTGCGCGTGGCGTGGCAGAACATCCCGTTCCGTTACGGGGTGGCGATCCACCTGCTCAACTGGTCCGCGGCGGATATGGTGGCGGTGGTTTTCCCATTCTTCATGCTGTACTGGGTGGCTGGAGGGGACCAGCTTGCCAGCATCCGCATTTTGGGATTTGACCTTGCCTACGAATCCGCGTTCTTTGGCATCATGTTGGTGGTGTGCATCCTCTTCATCCGTTTCTGGCTGTGGCTGGCGCGTGTCCGCAATAAACGGGAAGCCTACATGCTGGGCATGGGACTGTGGGTGGTTGTGCAGTTCCTGGTGTTTGCCATTCAACCGGGACAGATAACCTTTTTGTTGATCGTTGCCGCACTGGCAGGGATCGGCATCTCTGCCGCGTATACCCTGCCCGATGCATTATTTGCGGATGTGATCGAATGGGATGAACTGCGCACGGGCCGCCGGCAGGAGGGCATCTACTTCGGTGTGCGCGCCTTCATCCGCAAGGTGACGGGGGCGATCGTTGTCTTTATCACGCTCCAGGCGCTGGGCTGGTCGGGGTACCAGACTCCGCCCGAGGGAGTCACTCAATTTGCGCAACCAGCCTCCGCTTTGATGATGATCCGCCTGCTTGCGTCCCCCTTTGGCGCGGTCATGCTGGCGGGAGTCATCGTTTTTACGGCGCTCTTCCCGCTGACACGCGAGAGATATGCGAGGATACAAAGATTGCTGGAAAGAAGAAGGGCGCGGATTATAAAAAATGGCGGCTGAAGCCGCCATTTTTTATCATTGATTCATTGACCACCAGACAATTGGTATCGCCCCGCACAACGCACAATCGAAAATAACCAGCATCAGCCACATCAACCAAAGTGCGGGCGCCTTCCGCTCCAGCACCGCATCGGACGGTTTCTGCGGATTGTAGAACACCATCACCTGCGCACCCGCGGGATATTTTGCAACAACTTTCCTCGCACCCGTTCCGCCGACTTCGGGACCCGGAGCCAGTTTCATGCTCTGGTAGATCTGCCCGCCGATCTGGTATGAATATTGAACAACGGGATAATCTGTGTGTCCATCCTCGGATGATCTCTGCTCGATCGTAGACATTTGCACCACTCCCATTGTGGAGGGCCACTGGCTGACCTCCGCCATCTTTCGGCGCATGAAATAGATGATGGCAAGAAAGATCGCATTCAAAATGAACAGAACAAAAACGATGATACCGATTGTGAGTATTAAATCTGTTCTCATGGGGTCTCCTTTTAGCGGTTGGCGATGAGCTTTTAGCTATTGGCTGTTAGCGGGGGGCTTTTAGTTTTTGGATAAAGGCGTTGAGCATTTTGCGGATTTCAACGAGATCACGGGTCATGGGTTGATAAACATTTTCGGGGAGATAGCCAAGGTCATGCGCGAGCAGGAGCAGATATTCCAGTTCACTCGAAGATCCCATGGAAATGAGGAAATATCGTTTGAGTTCGGCATCCGAGTCTTTTCCACAGCCTTCCGCGATGTTCGTCGGGATGGATACCGCCGCGCGTTGGATCTGGCTGGTCAGCGCGTATTGCTCCTGCTTCGAGAATTTCTCGGTGGCTTTGTAAATTGACAGTGTCAGCGCGTGTGCCTTTTCCCAAACTTTGAGGGTTCGAAAGTCTTTCATGATTCCTCCATTCTTGCTGTTAACTTTTAACTCTTGGCTAAGCGCTAAGCGCTGATCGCTAATTGCTGACTGTCACCTGAATGATCGCTGTCTCCACTTTTTGATCGCTCCGCACCACCTGCAACTGTACAGCATATAACCCGCTCAAACCTTCCGTGTTCCACTCGGCGAGTAGACCATTGGTCACGGGTTCGTTCCCCTCCGCCACCTGGATCCATTCCTGCGGATTCAGTCCCTGACCGACCAAGATTCGATACGAGACAAAATCGTCGCCCGCGGCGGTGCCGGTGATCTTCACGTCTCCGCTCACTTCGGCGAACAATGCCGGGGAGGCGATGTTCACATCCGGATCGATCTGCGGCGACTGGATGACATCGTAATTCGACGGGGGAATCGCCAGCCCGGCGCTCTCTGCCCACGAACGCGCCTCAGACGGGACGACGAGATAGACGCGTTCCTCGATCAACTGCGGGAGCGTGAACACGGTCGCCAGCAGACCGGTCTCGCGGTTGATGGCAAACTTACGGTACATGTTGTCGGCTTGCACGGGTTCGTTGCCGTTCAGAAAGACTTCACTCACCAGCACCGGGCAATCGGCAGTGGGCAACAAGCCTGATGGATCGCAGATGTTGATCACCGACACATCGGCGGGCTTCGCCCAACTTTCAGGCGGCAAATCCTGCGCGGCGATCTGCATCAACGCGCTCCACAACGCGGCTACCCCCCTCGGTCCCCCCTGCAGGGGGGATGAAGGCAGGGAAGATTCACGAGTGCCGGTCCAGGCGGCGACCACGCGAGACGGAGAATAGCCAATCGCCCAGGTATCGAGACCGTCATTCGTTTGACCCAGTTTCACGGCGGCGGGTCTTCCGATCTCGAGCACGCGCGAACTGCCGAGCAGACCTGTGCGCGCGGTGTTGTCGCTCAGGGCATGGTTCATCAGGTACGCCAGCCCGGGCGTAACGACCGGCTTCGCCTGTGAGTTCATCCAATCGAGCCACACACTGCCGTCGTTGCTTTCCACTTTCAGGATCGTGGATGGCACAAACGCGTCATCCACCTCCTGCCCGTAGCGCACGCCCATCTGCGCGAAAACGCCGTACGCACCCGCGGCATCCAACAGCGAAAGTTCTCCGTCACGCGCAATGCCGAACGAACCGGCGATCTTATCCACGTTCTCGACGCCCATCTGTGCCAGCACCTGCGCGGCGGGCGCGGGATAATCGTTCACCAGCGCCGCACGCAAACGGATCGGTCCGTGATAGGCGCCGTCAAAGTTTTGAATGTCGGTCCTGCCGGGGATATCCCAGATCAGGGACGCGGGACTCAGCCCACGCGTGAATCCCGTTAAATAGACGAACGCATCCAGCGCGGACCCGGGGTTGTGCCCGCCGACGAGGGGCGTTTCCTGCGCCTGGAAGGTTTCACCGACCACGGCAAGGATCTGTCCCGACTTGGGATCGGTGATGATGGCGCTGGCGGATGAATCCGGCACGGTGACTCCCGAAGGCAACGCGGACAGGAAGCGCAACGAGTCACATTCGATAACCGGGTCGGGCAAGCCCGCGATGCGCGCCGCATAAAATGCCGTGACGCACGATGACTCTTTCTGCACATCGTACTCGAGCGTGGAAACGATGGTCAGCCCGCCGCGTTCGATGCGTTCGCGGGGGAAACGGGAGTCCAATTGGGTGAGGAGCAGGTTGATGAAAGCGGAGGCAACTTGAGGCTTCGGAGGAGGCGGAGTCTGGAAGAGCGGAGATTCTCCCAGCGCGTTGGCGGTCGCTTCGGTGGACAAGAGTCCCTGAGCCATCATCAAATTAATAGTTTCGCGTCCGCGTTCGAGGGCGGTCTGTGGCGCGTCGTATGGATTCAGGCTGGGCGAGTCGCTCACTGCCGCGAGGATGGCGGATTCGGCGGTGGTCAGTTGCGTGGCAGATTTGCCGAAGTAGAGTTGCGCGGCGGCTTCGGCTCCGAAGGCGTAGCGACCGAAGTGCGCGGAGTTGAGGTGCCACTCGAGGATCTGGGTGCGCCCGTATTGCGCGGTGATCTGCGCGGCAAGGATACGTTCACGCAGGGCGCGGCGCAGGGTGGGCGGTTCGTCCCAGAGCAGGAGGTCGAAGACGAGGCGTTGGGCGATGGTATCGTGTAATTGGTAATTGGTAATTGTGGCGAGGGTATAGCCGGGATGAGTCCAAAAATCGGGGTCGGTCTTGGCGATGACCGCGTCGGTGAGGGAGTTGGGCAGGTATTGCGGGTTCGTATCGCCGAGCGGAATGTAGCGGCGCGGGGAGTCGTCGGGCGCGAAGGTGAACAGGACATGTTCGCGCGTGCGGTCGAGGATCTGCGTGGGCTGGAGCATCAGCCCATCGGGCGGGTTGAGATATGCCGGGAACAGTTGTGTGGAGGGCAGGCCGCGCGTGAGTTCCACGTAGGAGAAGGCGCCAACGATGATGAGCGCGGCGATGAGAAGCGAAAGGATCATCCCCAGGCTGAGCAAGGTATTGTGTGTGCGGTTGGCGCTGGCGCGCTGGCGGGCTAGCCGCCGTTCACGTCTCGCGCGGAGGATGGGGAGGGTGGAGGGCATGGGTCAATTTAACCACAAAGTTTGCAAAGGATAGTAAATGGAAATTGATGCAAACGACATTTCAATCCGTACAGGATGGCGCGTTGTAAATGTCGAACTTTTTGCAAATGTAATACTTTTATAATCTTGACTTACTAAGGCTTTTAGGGTAGGATTTCAATACGCAAAGGAGATAAACAAATGGAAACTTACTCGACTGTAAAAGGTCAAATTGTCATTCCGGCGACGTTACGGAGAAAATACGGAATTAAGAACGGAACAAAGATCATCGTCACGGATGTGGGGGATGCTATTGTTTTGAAACCCGTAACTGAACAATATCTCAAGAACCTGCAAGGTTCACTTAAGGGTAAAGGCGGGCTGAAAACGCTGATGGACGAACGCCGCAAAGACAAGGAAAGGGAAAAGTAACCATGGCAACCAAAGTTCTTGATGCATATGCATTGATGGCTTTTTTTGAGGATGAGCCAGGCGCGGACTTTGTGAGAGGGTTGATCCAAAAAGCCGTGGAAAGTGACACGAGCCTTTTAATGACCGTCGTCAACTTGGGAGAGGTTTGGTACTCCATTGCCCGTAACAACTCCCCTGAGATTGCAGATCAATATGTTCATGAAATCAAAGGTATGGGAATTGAAATTGTGAATGTGGATTGGAATTTGACCCGCCAGGCTGCCGTGTTCAAATCTGGGGGGAATATTTCGTATGCCGATTGTTTTGCCGCGGCATTGGCGAAGTTGAAGAAGGCGGAATTAGTCACTGGAGACAAGGAGTTCAAGCCGCTGGAAGGTGATATCAAGATTTCGTGGATGTAAGGCGGAAAATTATGCCATCAAACAAATGGACGCGCGAAGAATTGATTATTGCTTTCAATCTCTATTGCAAAATTCCTTTTGGAACAATTCATATTCATAATCCTCAAATAATTGACCTTGCCAAGATTTTAGGTCGCACACCTTCGGCTGTGTCATGGAAGTTGGCAAACCTTGCCAGCCTTGATCCGTCATTGAAAAAACGAAATATTGCTGGCGCTTCTCACGGAAGCAAAATGGATGCTGAAGTTTGGGATGAATTTAATGGCGATTGGGATAGGCTGGCTTTTGAGAGCGAAAAACTTTTAGCGCAAAAAATTGGCAGACAAGTGGAGGAAGTATCCGAAGTTGATCTATTCGATTTGCCAAAAGCAGGCAAGGAAAGAGATGCTGTAGTCAAGATTCGTGTAAATCAGAACTTTTTCAGAAAGGCTGTACTTGCGGCATACAATTTCCAATGTTGTATTACTGGATTGGAAATTCCTGAATTGCTTAACGCAAGCCATATTATTCCGTGGTCAAAGGACAAAGAAAATCAGGTAAATCCTAGAAACGGTCTTTGCCTTAATGCAATTCATGACAGAGCCTTTGATAGGGGTTTCTTGACGATAACGCCTGAATATAAAATAAAAATCTCCAATTCGATTAAGCGCAATAATGTAGGCAATGCCGTACAAGATTTTCTTCTTCGGTACGAGGGTGCTGAAATCAATTTGCCAACAAGATTTTTACCTGACACTAACTTTTTGAAGTATCACAACAAAAGTGTTTTTCGTGCATAGGCAAACAAAGACAGGGATAGATTTGTGAACAGGGAACTGCGGAAACTGGGGTGGAGCGTTGTCCGCGTGTGGGAGCATGAGTTGAAAGAACCGGAAAAAGTCGCTGGCAAAATCAAGAAGCACCATTCGAAAGACCTGCTCACCCAATACCCCAAACAAAAAACAACCTGACTTTGCGCAGGTCGTTATGACAAAAGGGTGTTTGATTTCGTGGGCTCACCAAATCTTTCACCACGGAGTACACGGAGATCACGGAGAAAACCTTTAAAAAAGCTCTGTGCGCTCAGTGATCTCTGTGGTGAGAAAATTCAAGCCCATCCTTTTGGACACTCCCACGACAAAATGTACATGACTTTATGGCGGGAAATCTGTATAATCGTTTGAGCGGTAGAGAAAAGAAGGATAAACACATGTCGCTCAAAAAAATTCTCAAAAGCAGGGTCTGGCCCGCAGTCTGGCAGGTCTTTGTCCGTTTTTATGCGTTGCTTTTCCTGCCCCTGCTTGCCTGGGGAGTGGGCGATCTCCGCGGTTTCTTTTCCAATCCAGTCCGCGTGACTTTTGCGGTCATCGTCATGTTGCAGGCGCTGGTCGGCGCATGGCTGGTCTATGTCACGCCGCCGCAACCCGAACATGAGCACCCGGTTGATCTGGCACACTGGCAGATGGATATGTATCATTTTGTTTTCATACTCTCCGCCTATGGCGACAGGCGTGATGTTTTAACCTGGGCGGAAAACCCGTCCGTGCGATGGGCAGGGCTGGGTATTTATCTGGCTGGGGCGGTGCTTTCGGTATGGGCTAATTTTACATGGGTCGATCACCTGCGCAGAGAGACGGGATGCATACAGGTTGATCCTGCGCTCCTGTTCAATGGTCCATATAAATTTATTCGTCACCCCGGCCTGCTTTGCATCGTCATTTACTGTCTGGGGTTTGCGCTCGCATTCCGTTCCTGGATTGGGCTGGCATTATTGGTCCCACTGACCGCCGGTTTCATCCATCGCATCAAAAGCATGGAAAAGGATCTTGCAGAGCAATACAAACAGGTCTGGTCCCAGCGCCGCCGCACATCAAAACGATTGTTTCCATTTCTGTATTAGCCAGGATGCCTTTCAGACATTTGCACAAAAGAAATGTAAGCAGATTTAAGCTCACCTTATTTCAGAGGATCAAACCATGAACAAAAAGAATCCCAGGGTCGATTTCTACTTCAATAAAGCCGATGCATGGCAGAAAGAATTGAAAAAACTGAGAACGATCATTCTTGGCTGTCCGCTCACCGAGGAATTGAAGTGGGGTGTCCCTTGCTACACGTTTCAAGGAAGCAATATCCTTCTGGTGCATGTGTTCAAGGAATACTGTGCGATGTTGTTCGTCAAAGGCGCCTTGTTGAAGGATGCCAAAGGCATTCTCATCCAACAAACAGAGAATGTGCAGGCGGCGCGTCAGGTCCGCTTCACCAATGTCCGGCAAATCGTTGAACTGGAACCCAGCTTGAAAGCCTATATCCATGAAGCCATTGAGGTGGAAAAAGCCGGCTTGAAGGTGGATTTTAAAAAGACCGCAGAATTCAAGATGCCCAGAGAATTTCAAAATAAACTGGTTGAAATGCCCCCCTTGAAGGATGCTTTTGATGCTTTGACGCCGGGGCGGCAACGAGCCTACCTTCTTTATTTTTCCGCGCCCAAGCTAGCCAAAACCCGGGAGGCTAGGGTTGAAAAATGTATCGATCGAATTCTCGATGGAATGGGATTAAACGACTAGCACCTGCGGCATTCCTTCTCACTCCTCCAGTATGATCTTTCCAGTCTCTAGGCGACACGGATCAATTCCCCCATCACTCGTTCGCGAATGCGCGGCTTCAAGCTGTCAGGAGTGCCCAGGTCAACAGGACACCCCAATAATTTTTCAAGGTAATCCTGCAGAGCGAATAAACCAAAATAACCGACAGGACGGTCGAACTCCACAAGCAAATCCATGTCGCTGTTGGTGGTGGCCTCATCCCTTGCCACTGAACCAAATAGGGACAGTGATTTAACCCCGAACTGCTTTACCAATTCGGCATTCCTTTGTTTCAAAAGTTGGAGAACGATTTCCTGTTTCATATTGGATATATACGTCACTCCTCCAGCAAATCGCCCAGCCACCCCAATAATTTTCGTGATTTCTCCTTTCACCCGATAAGTATATTTTTGCACAGGTTTTATTATAGTTTCATTAAGAATATAGACAATATATTGACAAAGCATGGAAAAACCGTACAATAAGGACAGTGCAAGCTAAAACCAATTTTATGGAGGAAGAAATGAAAAACATTAGTGTTACGAAGTTCGTATATGCCCTTTTGATCGCTGTCCTGGCTTTCGGTGCTTTTGCGGCTCCGGCGGCACAAGCGGCTTCACCAGAGGCGCCTAAAGGCAACACCATTGTAGATGTGGCTCTGGCAGAAAATGCCAAAAGCGGCGAGTTCTCGATCCTGATCGCAGCGCTCCAGGCAGCCGACCCGGCTGTGATCAAGACCCTGAGCGGCAAGGGGCAGTTTACGGTATTCGCCCCCACCGATGCAGCGTTTATCTCCCTGCTGGGTGAACTCAACCTGAGCGCCAACCAGCTCCTCAGCAATAAAGCTCTAGTGACAAAGGTCCTTTTGTATCATGTTGCCCGCGGCAACCGTGACTCTGCGGATGTACTTGCTTCGGACCGCATCCGCACCCTGCAGCGTGGATTCCTCTTCCAGAGCGGCGGCGTTCTTACCGACGCGAACGGTCGCACCGCCAATATCATCGGCACTGACATCAAAGCCAGCAACGGCGTTATCCACGTCATCGATCGCGTCGTGCTTCCGTAAGTGCAGTTCAACTCTTCTTTATAGTAGTGAAACAACTTTAGTAGTGTGCGAAGAACAGACACTCCGATCGCTTGATCGGAGTGTTTTGTTTCCAGCTATCGGGCATCACTGCTTTTTTATGAAAGAGAGATTCAACGTACTCAAAACGAACCTACTCCTCCAACAAATCCCCCAGCCACTCCAGTAGCCCACCGTTCTTTTCCTTTTTCTTATCCGGCAGGTCGCTGGCGACAGTGCCATTCTGACCGTTGATCAGCACGAGATGTTCGCGCCCACCGAAGGGCAGTTCCGTCATCCACACCGGGAGCAGATTGAGACGGAACGATTCCACGGTCATTTCGGCGGAGGAGGTGGAGAGGATGTTGATGGGAGAGAGCACGGACGGCAGTTCGCGCTGGTAGCGTTTCAGGCTCTGACTGCGCGCATCCAGCGAGGCTTCCGCCATGGGGATGTCGTACACTTCCGCGGGCCAGTTGGCAAGATAACGCGGGTCGTAGGGTTTCACGCCCCTCAATTCAAAGGTCGGGATCAATCTCATGAAAACGGCCGAGAGTTTGCGCGAAGCGGGGATCGGGATGTCATTGACCTGCACGGGATAATTGTCACTGACACGGATTATCTTCGGGTTTCTGCGGTTGAACTGGATCTCACTGTCATCCACTTTTTCGCCGGTGTAACCCAACGCGCCGCCGATGTCGAACGTCCACAACGGCAGGTACACTCCGCGAGGCAGTTCCACTTTCTTCTCAGGCTTAATCTGGTTCGATTCCACCCACTCGATCAACAATTTAACGGCGCGTTTCTGGTCGAAAGCGTGCGGGATGATGCCATCCGGCGCGAGCAGTTGCTCCTCCGATTCCCAGTTGACCACATGCGGCGAACCGCAATACACACACGTGGACGAGATCTGACTCGGCGGCAGGATGAACTCACAGCCGCATCCTTCGCAGTGGAAGACCTGCTGGTCGAGCGGCTTGCCATGTCCGCGCGCGGTTGCCATCGCGATGATGAAATCCTTTTCGTTCGCAGTGCCGGGTTGCGCCGCGCTGAATTTCTGGTTGCGCGAACAATATTCACAAAGCAGTGATTGACCGTCCGGCGCGAAACTCATCCGCCCGCCGCACTTGGGGCACATGAAACGGTCCGCATCGGCGGCGCGCAATCCCTGCGGTGCGGAGGGCAGTTTATCGGGGTCGATCACCTCGTCCGCTTTGAGCTTGCCATCGAGGATCGCCAGCGCCCGCCGCGCCCGCGCGTGACGCAAGTCATGCGCCAGGCAATTTTCCAGCGCCTTGCGTTTCTCCGCCTTGTCATCGATCACCTGGCTCATCCAGAACCATGCCTCGGAGAGCACATCGTGATCGTTGCTCATGTACACGGCGCGGTCGAAATAGCGGCGCGCCGCTTCGCGGTGCCCCGCCTTCGCTTCGATAATGCCACTGCGTAATAATTCCTTGCCGTAATCGCTGAACATAATTTCTCCGGTAATTGGTAAATGGTAATTACCAATTACTATTTACTCCTTACGATTGCATCTGTCATTTTCGCAACCCTTGCCATTTCCTTCACATCATGCACGCGGATGATATCCGCGCCGCGCGTGATGCCCACCGCCACGGCCGCCGCCGTCCCTTCGACGCGCTGGTCCGCAGGCAGGTCAAGTGTAAAGCCGATGAACGATTTTCTGGATGGACCCAACAGTACCGGATACCCCAACGCGCGGACTTCATCGAGCCGGTTGATCAGCTCGAGATTGTGCTCGCGCGTCTTTCCGAAGCCGATGCCTGGGTCGAGGACGATGTGCGCTTCCTCCACCCCGGCTTTTACCGCCAACTCCACGCTGACGAGTAACTCGCGTTTGACATCTTCGATCAGGTCCTGATACTCCGAACCGATGTACGCATTGCCCAACTGCGCGCGGACTTCCACGCTGGCGGGGTTACTGCGGTTGTGCATGAGAATGACCGGCGCGTGGAACGCCGAAGCAACGGAGGCAAGCTCTGGGTCCGCACGAAGCGCCCACACGTCGTTCAGGATATGCGCGCCCGCCTTGAATCCCGCATCCGCCACTTTGGCTTTGTACGTATCGATCGAAATGACCGCATCGGGGAATTCTTTTGCGATGGCAGAGATGACCGGAACCACGCGCGCCTGTTCCTGCTCCGCGCTGACTATTTGCGAGCCGGGACGGGTCGATTCGCCGCCGATATCGAGGATGTCCGCGCCGTGTTTGAGGAAATGTTCCGCCTGCCGCACGGCTTGTTCGATACTGTCCCTGTCTGTGATCAAGCCGTCGCCGGAGAATGAATCAGGCGTGATGTTGAGGATGCCCATCACGTACGTGCGGGCACCCCAGTCGAAAACGGTTTTTGCGATTGTAAGGGATTGAGATTTCATAAATGGGCATGTCGTTGCGAGGGCCGGTGGTTGAGTACGCAGGTATCGAAACCACAGCCCGACGAAGCAACCTTTTGATACAGGAGATTGCTTCACTTCGCTCGCAACGACAGATTGTTACGGTATCTGATCGAGCGGACGACCCAGCCAGGCTTCGGCTTCGTTGATGTCGGTGAACAACTTCATCGCCGCCGCTGATTCAGTGGATGCCAGCGCCGCCACTTTGCGGATGGCATTTGCGGCGTTTTCATCTGCCACCACCACCGCCACACGGATGTTGCGCGCGGAAGGGTCGCTGTTCGCCTCCACTGCCATCTTGATCGCCTTTTCAGGGATGTCTTTCACAGCGCGCAGGTCGTAGAGGTTGCGTGTGCGTCCGGAGAGTCCCATCAGGTGTTCGAGGGCGAAGGCGCGCCAGTCGGCGATCGTTGCATCGGAAAGGTCGGTGAACGTGAGGGTCATGCCGCCGTCGCCGCGGCGCACAACGGATAAGCCCACGCCGGGTTTTGGGGTCCAGTTCAGGGGTTTGATCTCTGTCATGTTGTTTCTCCTCCGAGGCGATTATATCTTATGCGATTAACGTTTAACGAATGGACTCGATGAAATCATCCACCATGCCCTGGTCCCAGGTCCCGGTTTCGCCCATGACCATGAGCATGACGGTGCCGCCCTTGCCGGGGAAGGTGGTAATCAGCTGGCGCATGTCATTCCCCTCACTATCGGTGCCTTCATAAAGGGCGACTTCCGTTTCCTCGCCGCGGATGGTCTTCTTTTTGACCTCCACGAGGCGCATGTCTGCGCCGCGGGTACCCGACTGTTGTTCGAAGGACTGCCGGAGTTGTTGTTCCATCTGCTCCTGGTCCATACCCGCCTCGAACTGCGCCAGTATGATCAGCGGTCCGCTCATGATGCTTTCCGGTCCGATGACGACAAAGGAATAGATCATGAAGTCCATCGCCATCTGTTCCCGGTAGCCTTCCGGCAGGGTGTAATCCACGATCTCGTGCGCGGCTTTCGAAGCCGATTCGGGGTCGGTCTTTGTGCTGTCCGCCACCTTTTTGCCCACCTGGTAGAACATGAAGAACGCCACTGCCACAGCGCACAGACAGAACAACGCGGCGCCGCCCAGTCCGATCAGCATCCAGTTTCGTTTCTTGGGTTCCTGTTCGTTAATGATGGTCATGATTTGCTCCTATTTTTCTTCCATTCGTTTTTGCATCGCCTGCATGATGGCAACGAGCGTATCTTCAGCCTCGATCCGGCTCATCGAAGGCAGAGGCAGGCCCAGGCGCGTATGAAGCGTGTTCAGGATCTGGATGGCAAGCGTCTCACGGTGGGTCAACTGGTCGCGGCGGCTGAGGAAGTCCTCGATCAGTCCCAGGTCGTCGTTGGTCAGCCGCTCGATGGGGAATCCATCGATGGAGACGTTGGTTAATCCCTGCTTCGCCAGGTTGACCGAGCGCTTGACCGAGAGTTCCTGAATGGTGATGGGCGCGCGGTCATGGACTACAAGCGTGCCCGCCGCAAGATCGCCCAACCGGCGCGACTGTTTGTCGATGAACATGGCGATGATGCCTACGCCATAGAAGGCGGGCAGGAAATCCACGATACGCGTCAGGTTGCGGATGAGTGACTCGGAGAGGGTGATGGGCGTGCCGTCGGTACGGATGACGCGCAGTCCTGTCCAGCGTTTGCCGGGGGTCTGTCCGTTCCACAGCATTTCAAAGAAGATGTAATAGCCCCAGTAAAAAAGGAAGACCACCAGTCCCATGATCGCCGCCACCCATGCGGAGCCGTCCGGGTCGACATCCAGCAGGTACAGAATCACATAATATGTGGCGATAACGACGGCTTGCAGGAGGGTGACAATCACGGTGTCGGTCAGCGTGGCAAGGAAGCGCGAACCGATGCCCGCCACCTGATAACCGAAGGCGACGTTTTCAGGGGTGTTGATGTTGAGGGTCTCGTCTTGAATGCTCATGTATAATTCAACCTATGCGTGTGGATGAATTTTACCAGTCCCGCAAAAATGACTGGGAGGCTTTAAGTCACCTGCTCGACAGGTGCCAGAACGATATGCGCGGACTCTCCGAAGCGCAGGTGCGCGACATCTCGCGCCTGTACCGAGCCGCCACCTCCGACCTGGCGCTGGCGAAGCGCGATTTTCCGCGCAACGAGATCACGGTCTATTTGAATCAGTTGGTGGCGCGCGCCCATGCGGTGGTCTACCGCAGTGAGCCGCTGGCGTTGAAACGATTGTGGCACTTTGCGGTCAAAGGCTTTCCGCGTCTCTTCCGCGAGACATGGATCTATACTTTCATCGCGGCAATGTTCTTCATCCTTCCCGCCGTGGCGGGTGGATTTGCTACCTATGCCAACCCCAAACTGGCAACGGCATTGTTGCCGCCCGGCGCCCACCGCCTGATCAGCATCGTGGAGGACAAGGAACTGTGGGTGGATATCCCCGTGGAGGAACGTCCCTACGCCGCATCTTTCATCATGACCAACAACATTCGGGTCTCCTTCCTTGCCTTCGCCAGCGGACTCACCGCCGGGCTGATGACGCTCTGGGTGCTGTTCTTCAACGGATTGATGATTGGCACTTTGACGGGACTCACCTCCTATCACGGGATCGGCCTGGAGTTGTGGAATTTCGTCATCGGACATGGCGTCATCGAATTGAGCATCATCTTCATTGCAGGCGGTTCGGGACTCATGTTGGGTTGGTCCATTCTGAGACCGGGTCTCCTGCGCCGGCGCGACTCTCTCGCCCAAGCCGCGCGCAAGGCGGTTTACTTGTTACTAGGGGCGGTCCCGTGGCTGGTGGTGGCTGGCACCATCGAAGGCTTTATCTCGCCGAACAACGACATCCCGGCATCCATCCACTGGGCGGTGGGCATCGTGAGCGGGATTTTCCTGTACAGTTATTTACTGCTGGCAGGACGTGAAAAGAAGAAGCGCAAGTCCTCTGATTGAAAGTCACGAGTTCGCAGGTTCCAACTTTCCAACCTTCAAACATTCTGACCTTCCAACAAATGTAAAACACGATTGAAGTAAAATCACCGCGTGGCAACTCCCGAAACATCCCTGCAACAAATCCTCCAGCACGGCGACCTTGAACTCAAAGGTCAGTTCATGCTCGGCTCGAACTACACCTTTCTCGTCGAAGTCAGACATCAAGGAACAACACTCCCCGCCGTCTACAAACCCACGCGCGGCGAGCGGCCCCTGTGGGATTTCGAAGAGAACACCCTCGCCCTGCGCGAAGTCGCCGCGTACATTGTCAGCGAACAACTCGGCTTTCACTTCGTCCCATTCACTGCATTGCGCGACGACGGTCCCTACGGCGGCGGTTCGCTCCAGCAATTCATCGAATACGATCCCAACTATCACTTCTTCAATTTCACGATCGAAGACCGCGAACTCCTGCGCCCCGTGGTACTCTTCGACCTGCTCATTAACAATGCCGACCGCAAGGGTGGTCACGTTCTGTTCGAGACCGGCACCCACAAACTCTTCGCCATCGATCACGGGATCTGCTTCCACGAAGAGGACAAACTCCGCACCGTGCTCTGGGATTTCGGCGGGCAGACGATTCCCGACGACCTGCTGACGCTTCTTTCGCAGATAACGGACCTGACTCCGTACCTCAAGCCGTATCTCAGCCCGGGCGAAATTTCCGCCATCCGCACCCGCGCGGACTCGCTCCTCAAAAAGCGACTCTTCCCCCGCCAACCCCGCGACCGCCGCGCCATGCCGTGGCCGCCGCTTTGAGTTCACAAGTTATCAAGTTGACAGGTTCGAACGTTAAACCTGCCAACCTTCAAACCTTCAAACGGAGTTTTTTATGCACCACAACCTCGCCTTCATCGGATTCGGCAACTGCTGAAATCCAAATACGACATCACCTATTCCGTCACCGGCATCGCCACGGGAAGCCATGGCTTTGCGGTGAATCCTGATGGGTTGAATTTTCAACAGGCGTTGGAGAAAGCAGAAAGCGGAAAGTCTATTTCTCCACTTTCCACTTTCCAAGTCAAAGACTCCCTCGCTGTCATCAAACATTCCCAGGCAAACGTCATC
>JBFYRY010000009.1:0-30317 GCA_041302025.1 Chloroflexota bacterium
TCGTAATACGGCGCGATCTTCGCATGGATGTTGCGCTTCGTCTCGCCCTTGTAAAACGTCCCCGCCACTTCCGCCAGTTTATGCGCGATCACATTCTCGCGGTGGAACTCCGCCTCATCGAACACGCGCATAAAAATATCTTCAGTCAGCACATGCTGGATGATCATCTCGCGCACGTCCGCCATCTCGATCTTCGGATTGATCGCCTTCTTCGCCAACTCCAAAAATTCAGACAACGCCCCGCTGAACTCACTGTTCACTGACAACTGCTCACTGATGACTGCGCGAAGCGCCTCCGCCAATCCGCCCACTTCCGCGCTGAACAACTCAATCGCCTTGTGGAATTCGGACACTTCGCGCGGTTCATACCCGACGAAGCGGCTGATCAGCCGATCCAAGCCTTGTGCGTCGCTGAAAGCGGATTCCATTACCCGCTCCCCGCCCTGATACAGAATCGCCGTGTGCGTATCTTCAAACAAAATATTGAACGACGGATAGCCCTTATTGAACTTCGCTTTTATCTCGGCTTCAAGTTCATCCTTCTCGTCTTTTGATTCCCAAAATCCCCAATCCTGCCGCAACGCATCCTTCAACACCCCATCCGGACGAATCCGCGTCCCCTTCTTCGATTCCAACTCCACTTCCGCCACCAACACCAAATTCTTCCCCCGCGCATACCCCTCCAGCAAATCCTGAAACGGCTTCCGCAGCGAACTCTCGTTACGGCTCCCGCCATAACGGATGATCTTGTCAATTTCTGCGTAATACTTCTGAATGAATTGGATGGACATAAATTTCCTCGTGTCTTTGCGAGCGACTGTAAGGAGCGAAGCAATCTCCACCTGATCGGGGTAAAGATACTTTCGGCGTTTATTGTACAACGAAAATCAACATCATATCCCCATAAAAACAGACAAGGACAGCCTGCGCCGTCCTTGTTTGTTTTAAAAGCAGTAAACTTCTTACGGCTTATAACCGTCTGAAAGTGTCTTCATGAATTCGACCAGCGCGTCCTCATCCGCATCACTCAAACCGAGATTGCCCAATTCGTCAAAATTGACGGTATCAGGATATTCCGGCGCATCCCAACTCATCCCCTTCTTCAACGATCCGGGGACATCCCGCGTGTTGTAGAAATGGACGATCTCTTTCAGGGTCATGAAGTAACCATTGTGCGCATACGGTGCGGAGAGTGCGATATTGCGCACGGTCATCACCTTGAATTTACCGTTCTCAGCCGCATCGCCAACAACCGGACCTAAACCGAGATCCACTGGATTATTCACCAGTAATGGATGCTCGCTTTTCGGCACACCCAAATTGTCAAAGGTAAAGTCAGTAAAGACAGGTGGCACATACCCGGCAGGCGCCCAGGTCGGTGTCTGGATGGGCAACGCGTAATCGGCGACCTCTGTCCAATCCGCCACGTGACAAGCCGCGCACATCGCGCCTTCCCCCTTTTGCAGGATGCCGTCATTGTTGTTCTCACCCACGAAAAGTTGGAAACCGTACCATTCTTTCGGGGTAAAGTATTTCTTCCCGACTTTTTCAGCGGTCTTACCAACGCCCTTGGCGCAATCATCCATTGCCCCACCCTTGGCAAGACATGCCTTTAGATAATAATCATACTTGGAACTAAACTGACCGAACAATTGACTGCGTTCGAAAGCCGCAATGGACAATCCCACCTTATCGTAGGCAATTTCCACATTATCCAGGCTTCCAACTCCCCACACCTGCTCGAACAAATCGGCATATTCCGAAGCCTTGATATCGTTGATGACCTGCGCCTTGGAAGTGTTCGCCATCTCTACAGGATTCAAGAAGGGACCTACCGCCTGGTCAGCCAGCGGGTCGCCAAGATACGCACCCGTCGCGCGGCCATCCCAAAATTGACCACCGATCCACAGTCCTTCCGTCTCGTCAAAGTACATGATCGGGCTGTACATTGCATACGCCGAAATTGGGGAATTGCGTCCGCCGAACAAACCAAGAATCACACCTTCTGACACCGGAATGCCAGCATCCGGGTCAGCAAATCCGAACGCCGGGTCATGACAACTTGCACAGGATTGCCCGGCAGGATGGGAAAGGTTTTCATCAAAATACAGGAATTCTCCCAGCTTCTCGATGTCAGTGAGTTCGTTCACCACAGGTTGGGGTAAAGCCATTACAGAAATAGGTATCAAGACGAGCAACATAACGATCCCAATAACTAACAGAATTTTTGATCTCATTGCATATCTCCTCATAGCAATTACATATGTTGTTTTTATTCCGACTAATAGGATAGTTTTAGATTTTTTTTCGTTATACCTCCCTTCCAATTCCCAGTTCACTTCAAGAGGTATGTTCTTCAAATTCTTCATGAGGAAATCAGACTATTCATTCTAATTTCATGATATTCATAAAACATGACAGATAAAATTGTATTTTGTTACTATTCAAATATGACATTCTGTCCAGCGAGGTTACACTTTTTCTAAAACAACTAAAATTCTGGTTCAAACAACTTCGCAGGGACGAAGTACAATTGCTTTCAAATGCCCGCCATCGAAGTCACCAACCTCCAAAAAACATTCCAGACCAAACGCAAAGCCGCGGGGTTGGGCGGTTCGGTGCGGTCGCTGTTCAAGCCGCAGTACAGTTCCATCGAAGCGGTGCGCAGGCTCACGTTCCAGATGGAAGCGGGCGAACTGCTGGGCTTCATCGGTCCCAACGGCGCGGGCAAATCCACCACCATCAAAATGCTGACCGGCATCCTGCATCCATCGAGCGGCGACGCCAAAGTACTCGGTTACATCCCGTGGAAGGAGCGCCAGCAACTCGCCTATCACATCGGCACGGTCTTCGGTCAGCGCCCGCAGTTGTGGTACCACCTGCCCGCCATCGACACGTTCCGGCTCTTCGGAAAAATTTTCGAAATGGAAGACAGCGAGACGGATAAACGCATCGGCTTTCTCTCGGAAGCCTTTGAGATCGGGGACCTGCTGGAGACTCCCGTACGGAAACTTTCGCTCGGTCAGCGGATGAGATGCGAAGTCGCCGCCTCGCTTCTTCACCACCCGAAGTTGATCCTGCTCGATGAGCCGTCCATCGGCTTGGACGTGGTCGCCAAACAGCACATCCGTGACGCCATCCGTGAAATGGCGCAGGTCGAGAACGTGGGCGTGCTGTTGACATCGCACGACGCGGGAGATCTCGAAGCCCTGTGCAAGCGCGTCATCGTCATCAACCACGGACGGATCGTCTACGAAGACAAGGTCTCGAACCTCAAACGCAAGTTCCTCACATCCAAACTGGTCGAAGTGCGCTACGCCGATGAAGTATCGAAATCGTTCTCCATTGAGGGCGTCGAGATACTCAAGGTCGGGCATTACGGTGTGAAACTGCGTTTCGACATCCACAAGACACCCGTCGAGAGGGTGCTTGCCCACGTCACCGAGGCAGGTAGCGTGGTCGATATCACCATCTCAGACCCGCCGCTCGAAGAGGTTATCGCGAAGATCTACCAGACACAAACAATGGCTGAATGACACCATTGCGTGCAGGAGTGAAATCATGGAAACGATAAACACACCGAACAGCAATAACAAAACCGTGCTCTGGATTGCAGGCGGATGCCTGGCAGTGTTGGTCTGTGTGCTGGCAGTGATCTTTTTGGGTTTGGGCGGTCTATACTGGGTCGGCTCCCAAGCCGCCAGCGAAGTAACGGTACAGACCGATATTCCAGCCGTCGCACAGGTGGGCGACGCCATCGAGTTCAGCATCGCGGTCACCAATATCAGTACAGAAGATGTCGAACTGGTCGGGGTCGACATCAGCATGTATTTTCTGAGAGGGATCATCATCGACCGCACCAGTCCCCCTTATACGGAGACAAGCCAATTCAACAGTGTGGGCAGTGATGAAGTCTACATCTCCTATTACTTCCACCAAACCATCGCCCCCGGCGAGACCCTGACCCTGGTCTTCTTCGGGAATGCGGTCACTGGCGGTGATTTCAGCGGCGATGTGGATGTGTGCATCAATTCGGATTTCAATTGCGTCTCCAACGTGGCAAGGATGGTTATCCAATAAAGCTCTTGCAGATGTGGATTGGAATCCTGAAGTTCTCCTTCAGATGCTGTCTAAAAACTCGTTTTAACCACAGATGAACACAGATAAAAAGGATTTAAAACCTTTCGTTGGGAATAGTACCGAAGAATCGGCGTTCATCCGTGTTTACACCTGCACTCCCCGGCACTTGCGTCCGGGGCAAGTGTGCGCCAGGTGCAAGTGTCTGTGGTGAATTTTGACCTATTAAACAGTTTTCTCAAGATGAGTCCCGTAAACACCGAAAGTAAAACTTTCGGAATCCTTTCTTAACTTTTCGGGCTTTTGCAAGAGATCAAAGAAACAATTCATAAAAGGAACGGAAAATACATGAAGCCATACCCCATTGCTCCCAAACACCCGCATACCGTCACCCAGCATGGAGAGACCCGCACCGATGATTATTTCTGGCTCCGTCAGCGTGAAAATCCTGAAGTGTTGGAACATCTCCAGGCAGAGATGGATTATCTCGAAGAAGCCACGCAACACACGAAACCCTTGCAGGAGGCGCTCTTCTCCGAGATGAAGGGCAGGATCCAGGAAACGGATTCAACCGTCCCTGAGGAGAGAGGCGGGTACCTGTATTACGAGCGGACGGAAGCCGGGAAACAATATCCCATCTTTTGCCGCAGGAGGGATTGGGCGGGAAGTCCCGAGGAGATATTGCTTGACCAAAACACCCTGGCGGAAGGGAAATCCTTTTGCAGTGTCAGCGCGTTCGCCGTCAGTCCCGATGGGACAAAACTCGCTTACTCGCTGGATGTGAACGGCGACGAAGTGTATACGATCTTCATCAGGGATATTTTGAATAACAAGTTGTTCCCGGAAACAATGCCGAACGTCCTTGGGAGCGTGTATTTTCACACCGGGGTCGAGTGGGCGAACGATAATGAGACGATCTTCTACGCTACGCTGGACGATGCGAAACGCCCCTTCAAGTTGTACCGGCACAAAATCGGGACCGATCCTTCGCAGGATGGGCTGATCTTTCACGAGCAGGATGAGTCCTTCTTCCTGTTCTTCCGCAAGACTCGCGACAACCTGTACATCATCACGGACCATTCCAGCACGACGACATCGGAGGCGCGCTACCTGCCCGCCGACCAGCCCGATGCCGAATTGAAGATCATCTCGCCGCGCAGGCAGGGCATCGAATATTCCGCCAACCACCACAAGGGATGGTTCCTAATCGTCACGAACGAGAACGCGAAGAATTTCAAACTGGTCAGGGCGCACGTGGATACCCCCGGGCATGAGCACTGGCAGGAGGTTATCCCCCACCGCACCGACGTGATGCTCAGCGGGGTCGATCCATTCGAGAAATTCCTGGTCGTCTACGAGCGTAAGGATTCCATGCCGCAGGTCCGCATCAGCGATGCAGACGGCGTCGGCAATGTCCGGTATGTGGATTTCCCCGAACCTGCGTATCATTTCGAGCCTGAACCGAATCCCAATTTCAAGTCGGACAAACTGCGCATCAAGTATTCGTCGCTGACCACGCCTCATTCGATGATAGACATCCACATGGACAGCGGCGAGTGGGAACTCAAGAAAGAGGACAAGGTCAACGGGTACGATAAATCGCACTATGTCTGCGAACAAATCCACGCGACCGCATCGGACGGAAGGCGTATCCCGATCTCGATCTCGTACAAAAAGGGGATCAAACTCGATGGGAGCAACCCGGCTCTCCTGCACGGATACGGAGCCTATGGCGCGATCCTGGATGCGGAGTTCACTCCCAACCGCATCAGCCTGCTGGACCGCGGCTTTGTCTACGCCATTGCGCACATCCGCGGCTCTTCGGCGCTGGGACGCGAGTGGTATGAAGACGGCAAGGTGCTGAAAAAGAAAAACTCCTTCACAGATTTCATCACTTGTGCCGAATACCTCATCAGGGAGGGATTTACTTCCACGGAAAAACTCGCCATCATGGGCGTTTCAGCGGGTGGATTGCTGGTCGGCGCGTGCACGACCATGCGCCCGGACCTTTTCAAGGCGGTCATTGCAAAAGTCCCGTTCGTGGATGTGATCAACACCATGAGCGACGCGTCCATCCCGCTAACGACGCACGAATACGACGAATGGGGCAATCCCGCCATCAAGGAGCAGTTCGACTACATGATGTCGTATTCGCCGTACGACAATATCAAGGCGACCGAGTATCCAAATTTGCTTTTGACGGCTGGATTTAACGATCCGCGTGTGCCGTATTGGGAACCCGCCAAATTCGCCGCAAAACTACGCGAACTCAAAATGGATGAAAACCTGCTGATACTGAAGACCAACTTCCATGCCGGGCACGCCGGTTCATCGGGACGATATGATTTTCTGAAAGAGGTTGCTTTCGAGTACGCCTTCCTGATAGACAGGCTGAAGGCAACGAAGATGTGACTGTGGGACTATAATTCCCATTGACACAGATTCGGGCTCTCCTGAACTTTAAAAACCGAGGCGGGTCATTCCCAAGGCGTCGCTGATAAACAGCAGGAATATTCGCCTTATATCAACCACTTTATCCAACCGGATACGGTGATTCCGGACCCGTCCAATCCGCAGAGTTGGAATCGGTACTCGTACGTCATAAATAATCCAATAAGACTTGCCGACCCAACCGGGCATGATTATTGTGACTATAACCCTTCGTCATGCAGCGTAAATTACCAACACGGTAGTGGCTTGCAGGGCAATCCACTCGATCCAAACAATCTAGGTGATTATGAAAGCGATGATCCTAATGACGAACTTAACGGTGGCGGTGGTAATGGCAATGATGGTAGTGAGGATGACGAATCTCCTGAATTAATTCTTGCTTGTGGAGATAATGCGGGAGGAAATTGTGACAATACTGCTGACTATGATGGTTTCCTCCCCCTATATCCTTATTATCAATTGTCAAGCGGTATACCAACAATATTTGGTAACGACGGGACAACTAAATTTGTTCAGGCGCTTGCAATCTATTACTATATAAAAATGAAACCCGGACAGTACAATCTTGTTGGTCACAGCTCAGGAGGAACAGCGTTAATTATAGCGGCACGACTGCTAATACGCGATGGGCTTGGCGATCGAATTAACAATCTCGTTCTCCTCGATCCTTATATGGACTCCAGTTATCGCATTGACGAGAAAGGTACTTTTGGAGATATTCAAGATCAAGCAGATCTCTTAACAGCCGGTGGAATAACGGTCTTCTTAGGCGATTCTCCAGAAGATGGACATCAGACAATAACAGGAGCGATTCTGTTTTCAAGCACCGGCGGCCATTTGGAATTGGCTAACGATATGACAATTTACAATTCAATCGTTACTAACTCTCATTGGAATCCATGATGAACCCAAGATTATTAACCACCTTGATGGTATTGATGTTGCTAACTGGCTGTGCTCCCAGTGAAACTCGCATAAGAATCAGCAGCACAGATGAGTGTATTCAACCTGAATACAATTCACTTCCTGTCACTGCACAAGATTCAACGAGTGCCACACCGAAACAAATACCACCGCAGGGAAAGTGGAAGATCCAGACTGCCTTGCCTTTTTCACAAGACCGAATCATTAACTATTTAGGCATACGCCCAAAAGAGTATGAATTATGGTTCAAGGATTCAAATTCCCAAAAAATCTATCGATATTTCATTAAGGAAGGACAGTGGAAAACATATACGACTCTCGACTGGACTATGGATGTGCCCGATAATCTTTATATTGCACATGATGGCACGGTCTGGAGTGCTGGAATAAAATTCGAGTCTCAGATCTCTGCGGATGAAACGCGCCCCTTACTTAGTCGATTCGATGATTCCACAGATCGCTTTGAAGCTGTAAAAGACACTTCCGCCTTCCTACAAGCCCCAAATGTGCGGTTGGTTTCAAATATTGCTGAGGACCTAGAAGGTGCGCTTTGGTTTTTTGTCGAAGATTATCCACAACAAATCTTGACAAGTTTTGATGTGAATACGGGGCAAGTTGAACAACATTATTCTATGGAGACAGGTGGCAATACAAACTTGACCATTGGCTCAAATGGAAGCATATGGTTCATAGATAGATTCGATGACCAAATCATACAGTACAACCCTAGTCTGAAAGTGACCCATACCTACGGGAACTCTGAAAGCATGAATCTGGATAGATACCCATTAGACATGGAAAAGGTACATTACTTGTATTTTGATGATTTGCAACGGTTATGGCTGGCAAATCGTGCTTGGTTGGACTTTTCGCAGAGTGAAGATCCTATCTGGCATCGAATACCAGAGTCTCCTGTTTTTTTTGGTAAATCAGGAATACCTAGAGATGGATACGGCTTACTGCCTACATATTCTATGTATCAAAGCTCGAATGGTTTGTATTGGTTCACCGGAGGAACAGGCATTGTTCGTCTGGATTTGCAGGCACAAACATGGTGCTTGATGACGACAGGCATAAGTGAGGTAGTCGAGGATAACGATCATAATCTGTGGATTGCAGTGTTTGGGCACGTATACAAATACTCCTTGGAGCCATAGGCTCTACTTAGACTCGACGTGGATCCTTGTGTGATTCTTTTCCCGCTGAGGCTTGATCGAAGCTCGAGTTGAAGAAGTTATCATCTGAAGAAAAGTGCATAATCAAAAGCTGAGCCATGAGAATTATTCGCAGCCGTTGTCGATGTGGCGGAGCATAGAAAGGCTCGGTCTTGTGAATACTGAGCCTTTCTTCTGAATAGCGAAAAAAAACAGACTTCGCCTTATATTAACCACTTTTTGCAACCGGACACGATCATTCCTGACCTGTCCAATCCACAGAGTTGGAATCGGTATAGCTATGTCACGAATCGACCGGTCAATTTTAATGACCCGACGGGTCATAAAGAAACTACTGATACAGACGGTGGTCGTATGCGCGAAGAAGAACCATGTCTGGTTGGCGATTTAGCTTGCCAACTGGAGACGGGAGGTTATAAACAAAAATCGAAAGAACAGATCATAAGAGAAATTGATGGATTAAGACCCGATGGATGGAAGAGATCGATTACACTAGCTGCTGGGTTTCCGTCAAATCTTAATGCAAATGGGAAAAAGTTCCCACTGTTTTATACGGGGGATTAAGCCTTGTCACAGATAATAATGGTGGTATCCAGTTGTTTTACGAGACCCTCGCTATAGAATTTGATCCCACCCTTGAACTCGGTCAAGCAGAAAAAGCACAACCGTCGGAACTATTAGGAATGGGTATCTCTGCTACTATGGGACCTATTTGGAAAACTGTCGGAGATCCTTTCGTGACCAATGACTATGAAGGAGAAGCTCATTCTAACGGAGGCAGTTGGAGTATTGTTACGGCCGATTACTACCAATCTTTCCCAGACCCCAAAATAATGGGGCTGGATATTGGTCCTAGTTTTGGCTCGCCATCCCTATGGTCAATATCGACAAACGCGCATAAAATGACTCGTCGGTTTGATCTTACGCCGGACCCAGCAAAATAGTGGATATACAATTATTCGCAAAAGCTTTTCGAGGAGTTTTGGATGTATAAAAAATGGATAACACGGGTTGGCTTGGTGATATTGGTCACTTATGTTGTCTTAAAGTCGACCTTGAGTATATCATTTACGTCTGAGAATTTCCCATTGTCCGAAAAATGGTCGACGAGGCTCAGATCGAGTATCCAACAAATCTCGATTGCCGACAATCAAATTGTACTTGTCAAAACTGCAGCGGAAATCTATGCCTTAGAGATAAAATCTGGCAAACTTTTATGGCATCGTGCCACAGATTATCGGCTGTCTAATGATGTACCGGCATTGGCGCAAAATGGGATTGTCTTTTTTACCGACAGTAAATGGATATGGGCACTGAATCAGTCTGACGGAGAAGTTCTCTGGCAGCAACGGCTCCATTCTGGAGGCGCAGATGTTGTGGATGTTTCTATGGACATGGTTGCTGTTTTCGATACGCAACAAATTTCTGTATATAGAACTACCGATGGGGCTCTACAGTGGCGAAAGCCGGTTTGCAGGAATTCTGACCAAATATATCTCCATAATAGCAAACTCTACTTTCCCTGTTTTGGTATGACCGCTGTCGCTGTTGCTTCAGGAGAAACCGTCTGGGAAGAAAAAACTGAACGCGGAATATGGATAGCTGTTTACGCTGATGGGGTGATGTATTCGTCCCCAGATAATGAAAATATTACCGCTTACGATTTGGAAAGCCGCAAGCAACTCTGGAGCACGCCCTTGTCCACTGATGGAGAGAAGGGATTTAAGATTGTTGATGAACTTCTCTTTGTGACTGACGGAACCCACTTTTGTGTTTTGCAGAGATACGATGGCAGGAAGTTGTGGTGCGCTGATGGCATGTTAAATCCACAGAATCCTGCAAAGGTTGGAGATACTATCTACATTTTCAATGGCCCACAGAATATGATTACTGCGTTTGACATCCATAGTGGGACTAAACTTGGGCAACTCAGAATGACAAGTTTCAAGGTAGTCACAACTTTCAGCCAGTTAATGGTCTCGTCAGATGAATTATTGATATTTGCTAGCGGTAAAGAAGTATTCGCTTTCGGTAAATGACAGGGAATGAGTAGGAATTGAGGGTTTCATTGATTATTCAAAACGGTTTTAGCTTTCGGTTTGCTGAAAAGAAGTGACTTCGCCTTATATTAACCACTTTTTGCAACCGGATACGGTAATTCCTGACCCATCCAATCCGCAGAGTTGGAATCGGTACTCGTACGTAACGAATCGACCGGTCAACTTTAATGACCCGACGGGCCATGCCGGATGTGACGGTGATTATCAAGGGTCGTGCGCGGATTGGGCCAAGTCACTGGAAAATCAAGAACAAGGCGGTGGTGGTCCTGATCCTGAAAATGATGACGTTCAATGCCAAAATGATCCCGACTGTGAACTCAATGGGAATCATGATGACGGTGGAACTGGTTCGGTCTGTTATCCTGGTGAACTAGCATGTCAGCTTGCTAAACAGGGTTATGATGGGTACGACCTAGATGATTTATGCCCATTATCTGCTACTTTAGCTTATTGCTTCGAAAATCGTCAGCCACTGTATATGGGAAATGGACCGCTTTATATTGATTCCGCAGAATGGGAAGACTTTCTCTCAGCGATTCGGGATAGAGCTCACGGCAAGAGCTTATGGTGGATCGTGACTAATGCCGTAGCATTCGACACACCATTCTATGATAAGAGCTTTTACGGTATACCCAGATATACAGGTACTGGTTACCTCAATGGAAAATACTATGATCGCTCGGAATTAAATTACGTTGCTCAAGGAGAATTATGGGCAGCGGCTGGAGCTTCACCGGAAGTAACTAAGATAATTGTAAGAGTTTGGAAAATAATACCGATAGGGCATTGGCCTATTCTAAATCCATCTCCCGGTACTTTTGAAATGACTGAACTTGGCTACGAACATTACAAAGAGCTTTATCCGTGAGCCTCATCACACAGGATCTGTCCAGGAGTAACTATGAAGATCATAAAAACGCTCATAAACAATGTGGACTATCCTTGTTCATCTTTTCGAGTTATATGTTCTATCAAAATAAATCGTTGAATATTGCAGGTAACCAACAATGCGCCATAGCTTTCTCCCTTTCGCTCTAGTTAGTCTTGGATTCGCCATGCTCCTTTTCGCATTGGCAATGCCTTTATTTGAATGGAGAATAAGTGAAATTGTTACAGATTTTCCATCAATCTATGAAGTTCACATTTTTCCTCCATGGACAGCCCGTTTTGGAGAGTCAATTAATGATGATTCTTACCGTTACCGAAAGGTTTCTGTTTTAAAGGACAAAAAAGAATGCTATAACGAAGATATAAAACTCGTTATTAGGCGTTCACAGAAGGATGAGGACTCAGAACAGGTGTGGCTAAACATCTACAAGAGTATCTCGTGGTCGTCTCGATGGAGTTTGATTGAAATCGTTCTATCTATCATGTATATTTGGTGGTTTGTAATCTGGTACAAGCATCAATCGTTTTGGAAGGCAAGCAGTTTGACTATACTTGCTGTTTTCATTTTTCTAAATCTTATTCCGAGATTGACGGGCCCATTATTTCCTTACACTTTCCCCGGAATCGTAGATTGCTATGATGGCACTATAACATTCAACGCTTCATTATCAAAAATTCATTATGAAATGCCAATTGTTTTCTTTATGGGCTTGTTGATGGAATTAGGAGCGCTTGCAATAATGGTTCAACATATAATAAAAGCCATTATAGAAAGAAAAAGTGCGTTCAATAGCGCGCGAACTTTCAAACTAACAGATTTCGGCTCGTGAAAGAGTGAGAGTTTCTCTTTGAAGTACATTGCAACAAAGGCTAAAAATAAAAATAGAGATGTGAAATTTTTACTTCGTCTCGTTGACGAGATGGCGGAGCATTAAAAGGCTCGGCGTTGCTGTTGCCGGGCTTTTCTTCTGCATGGCTGAAACGACGAATTCGCCTTATATTAACCACTTTTTGCAACCGGATACGGTAATTCCTGACCCATCCAATCCGCAGAGTTGGAATCGGTATAGCTATGTCACGAATCGGCCGGTCAATTTTAATGATCCGACGGGGCATGCCGGATGTGACGGTGATTATCAAGGGTCGTGCGCGGATTGGGCCAAGTCACTGGAATATCCAGACCAGGGTAGCGGTCCCAGCCCTGATCCTGATGATGAGCTTAGTGGTGATAGTGAGGATAATAATGACGATATTATTGTCCCTTTCGACACTGATGAAATTGTCTCTACAGTTCCTGGAACGGCTGAGCAATGGTCAATGGGAGCATCTGTATTGGATGAGGTAGCGCTTGCATGGGATACACTTCTTGGAATTTATGTTCTAACTTGGGCCGGGATCGGTTTAGCGGGTGGCTTGATGTTTGAAGGCAATCCAGTGACGGGAGTGGCAGGAGCCGTTGCCGGATATATTATTGGTGAAGGCAGTGTTTTCATGAGTGGCGCACTATTTCCTGGAAATCTAGTAGCGACAGCAGCTACTGCGGCTGGCGCCATTGCGGATGCTAAAAGTGGCAACACCAGTATTAATGGTCAATTGAGCATTGTGTCAAACCATATAAACCTAACTGCCAATGGTCAAATTGCTTCATCTACAATCGTCTCCACTACATTGTCAACTTTGGGATGGGCTGCGAACTTAGTGACGCTATCGCTACCATTGCAATTAGCAGCAGTAGAAAATGATAGAGGAACATTTGGATCGGTCAATCTCCCAGTGAGTGTTAATTTTTCCTTCCCTTAAGATAAATAAATCTTTCAAGCAATAGGAGAAGTGACGTTCATGGCAAACTGGATAATTGGTCTATTATTATCTCTAATAAGTATTTTTGGTTTTTTTCTAGCAGCGAGACAAGGATATCGATTGAGTCTGCAACCAGGGGTCTTATTAAGGATAAGAAAAGCATTCCTAACCGGATTTGGATTTCTAGTTTTTTTTATTAGCGGTGTTATGGCAATTTACTTTTTCGGTGACCCAAATCTCGAGAAAGATTGGTCATTTGCGAGTTTAGAAGGATTGTTATGTTTTACAATGCCAATTGGACTCCTGACAATTATTGGTTCATTTATTTGGTTTTCACGTGTTGACACGACCCAACAATTCTTATCACGCAAATTAAAAGAGAAAACTGATAAATTACATAAAGAACAATAGGTCACATTGCCATTAAGATGGCTGTACTTGCGTTTGTTTACTATGTGGCATTTCCTATGGTTAGATTCTCAGAGGTATTCTTCTAAGGAAGAAGCACTTTCTTTATACAATAAACACCTTACATCTTAATCTTACATGGACTGAGTTTATTGGAGTGCCATATCAAGATTTCATATAGACATATTAAATCATTTTGTAAAGGGACTGGTCGTGATATTCAACGACAGAGCGGAGCATGTGTTTTGCACCTTGAAAAAATCCGGTTTCGCCTTATATCAACCGATTTACAAATCAAAAAGCGGCATCCCAATGAGGAATGCCGCTTTTTTGATTCTTTGACTCAATCAGATTACGCGGGTTGTCCAGCCTTTGCAACGATGTCTTCCAGCATCTTCGTGGTCAATGACTTCGGGCGCTCAATGGGCTGACCGAGCGCGCGCGCCCAGACATAGTTGGCTGTCACGCCAAGAGCGCGTCCCACACCGAACAGGACGGTGTAGAAATCGAAATCACGCACGCCGTAATAGTACTGCAACGCACCGGAGATCGCATCGACGTTCGGGGCGGGGTTCTTGGCTTTGCCCTGTTCCTTGAGGACGGTCGGCACCACATCGAAGACCATGTCCGCCAAACGGATGAGGTCATCCTGCGGGAAATGCTTCTTCGCAAATTCCATCTGTGCGGTGAAGCGTGGATCGGGCACACGCAAGACAGCATGACCGTAGCCGGGGATGACGTGTCCGCTGTTAAGGGTGTCCCAGGCGAATTTGTACAGGTCGTCGCGCGAGGGGACGCCGCCGAACTGCTTGTGGACATCCAACAGCCAGCCGAGACATTCCTGGTTGGCAAGTCCATGCAGGGGACCGGCGAGGGCGTTCAACGCGGCTGAGAAGGAGTAGAAGGCGTCAGATAAAGTGGATCCAGCCAGATGCATGGCGTGAGCCGAGGCGTTCCCAGACTCGTGATCGGAGTGCAGGATGAAGTACAGGCGGGCGAGTTCAGCATATCCCTTTTTGTCGTCCACTTTCAACATGCGGGCGAAGTTCATGCCATAGTCCTGCCTGGCGTTGTATTTCAACTTCTTGGTCTCGCCAAAATATTTCATGCGGTAGATAAAGGCGGCGATGAGCGGGAGTTTCGCGGTCAGGTTCAGGCTGTCTTCGAGTGCGGCTTCCCAGTACGCGTCTTTCTTCATGCTGTGATATTTCGCCGCGAACACCGATTCGTTCTGCAAGGCAAGTGTTGCCTGCGAGAAGAGAGTCATCGGGTGAGTCTCTTTCGGCATGGACTTGAGCATCTTGTAGACGTACTCGGGAACATCGGCGCGCTTCGCCCACTCGGCTTCCACTTCCATGGCTTGTTCCTTTGTGGGAACTTCGCCAATCATGAGCAGGTAATACAGACCACCGACGAGCGGCATCTTGCCACCGCGTGCCTTGGGCAAAGCCTTGAGCGTCTCGGGGATGGACATGCCGCGGAAACGAATCCCTTCGGCGGGGTCAACGAACGAGACGTCGGTCAACAGCGATTTGATATCGCGCATCCCGCCGACGACCTGACCGACGGTCACTTCGGCAACTTTTACTTCGGCGTGCTCCTTGGCAAGCGCTTTGATCCGTTCGCGCCATGAGGGTAATTGGGCTGATATTTTTTCGTGCAAAATCATTGGAAACTCTCCTTTAGAAATAAAAACGATTGCAATGGTCAAACGTCAAAAGTCGAACGTCGGTTTTGACCTTTGACGTTCGACCCTCGACATTTATAGACTCACCAACTTCTTCAACGCCTCGTGGGTTTCCTTCACTGCCGCGGCGGATTTATCGAACATGGCTTTTTCTTCGTCATCGAGTTTGTATTCGACGATCCTTTCAATGCCATTGTTTCCGAGCACAACAGGCACACCGAAGAACATATCGTTCAAGCCGTATTCGCCTTCCATGTACGCCGCACACGGGACAATCAGATGTTTGTGTTTGAGGATGGCTTCCGCCATTTGGGCGCACGCCGCAGAAGGCGCATAGAACGCCGATCCGGTCTTCAACAGATTCACGATCTCGCCGCCGCCCTTGCGGGTGCGGGCAACGATCGCATCCAGTTTGTCAGCTGGGAGATATTCCTTTAACGGGATCCCAGCAATGTTTGAATGACGCGTAAGCGGGACCATCTCGTCACCGTGACCGCCCAAAACATAGCAGTTGATGTTCTCCACGCTGACACCCGTCTCCATCGCAACGAAAGCGCGCATACGAGCCGAGTCCAAAATCCCCGCCTGACCAATCACACGATTGCGCGGCAAACCGGTCTTCTTCAGGGTGAGATACGCCATTGTGTCGAGCGGGTTGGTCAACACAATGTAGAACGCGTCCGGTGAATACTTCAACGTCTCGGTCGCGGCTTTGCCCACGATCTCGGCATTGGCAGACAACAGGTCATCACGGCTCATGCCCGGCTTGCGCGGCAGACCCGCTGTGATGATGATAATGTCCGAACCTTTGGTTGCAGAATAATCGTTCGCCCCTACGATCTCGGTATCCTTGCCGATGATGGGCATTGACTGAGACATGTCAAGCGCCTTGCCTTGCGGCATCCCTTCCACGACATCCACAAGAACAATGTCAGCGAGCTCACGCTCCGCAAACCAGTGCGCCGTGGTGGCACCGGTCATTCCGGCGCCGATAATGGAAATTTTGTTCATTGATCCTCCAGAGTATACGATGTTAGTGAATTTTATCCGAAAAACAACGGCAAATCAGTACAATTTGTCATTCTTTTGGATTGACTGACAATGGACAAGAAAACAGTAGCGCCATGGACGCCACTGTCCGCTTCTTTCTTAACTTTATTCTGATTCTGCTTCGAGGAGCCTTGTCGCTGAAATGGCCGCCGCGGCACCCATCCCCGCCGAGGTGACCACCTGCCGAAAATGCGGGTCAGCGGCCTCACCCGCCGCGAAGACACCCGGCACGCTCGTTTCCATCTTGTCATTGACTTTGATATAACCGAGGTCGCTCATCTCCAACTGACCCTTGAACAATTGCGTATTCGGGATATGACCGATAAAGATGAACAAGCCATCCGTTTCGATGCTTGATTCTTCACCGGTCTTCACGTTCTTGAGCTTCAAAACTTCAAGTTTATCTGTTCCAACGGTCTCAGTGACAACCGTATCCCAGATGAAGTTGACCTTGGGATGTTCCTTTGCGCGTTTCTGCAAAATGGCGCCAGCTCGCAATTCATCGCGCCGATGTACGATGGTTACAGAGGAAGCGTAACGCGTAATAAACAGAGCCTCTTCCAGGGCGCTGTCACCGCCGCCCACAACAACGACTTTTTTGTCCTTGAAGAACCAGCCGTCGCAGGTGGCGCAATACGAAACGCCGCGCCCGGTTAATTCCACTTCACCCGGGATATTGAGATGCGTGGGGCTGGCGCCAGTGCCGACGATCAGCACATCGGCAAGATACTCGCCGCTGTCGGTCGTCACCTTGAAGGGACGCTTTGACAAATCCACCGAGTTCGCCATATCGAACTCGGTCACCGCCCCGAAGCGTTCTGCCTGCTTCTGGAACAACTCACCCAACTGCACCCCGCCCACTCCATCGGGAAAACCCGGGTAATTTTCGATCGTGTGCGTCAACGCGGCTTGCCCGCCCAATTGCATCCCGGTCAACACAACAGGATTCAACTCCGCCCGCGCGGCATACAACGCCGCGGCATACCCTGTTGGACCCGAGCCCAGCACCAATACTTTTACGTGTTTTGCATTTCCATTTGAAGACATGTCTTATCTGATTTCCTTGCTTTGAATTTTCCTGCACATTCAAGACGACACATTATTTATATATTTTACCGCTCGAATTGTTTCAGGCAATGATGACCGCTAAAAATTGACAAACCTGGTCGAAAATTCAGGCACTCTTTTTGGGAGTGCCTGAATTTCTACTGCATTTCCTGCACAAATCTTATCTTACTTGGTTCCACCCGGTCTCTCCGGAATACCGGATGTGGAGTTTCGGCTTTTCACACGATATGGCCATACACCGCCATTAGGTCCAGACGATACGTCGCCAACACCGCAAATATCTCCAGGCGTAAAGAAACTTCCGGTCATGGAACCAGCCCACCACCAGAGCTCATCATCGGCGTCGCCACTAACATTGTTAATACCGTTAGTATCACAGGTATCAGCCTTTTCACTATAACCGATGATCTTGCCGCCAGCCCAAACGCGCAGGATCACATATTCATTCAGCAATCCGGGCTGCGCTCCATCTGTGAGCAGGAAATCATATTTGTCGTTCACCGTGAGGTTATAGAAAGGAATAGTGGAAGACCCCGGTTTGGGAGCGAGGCTGATGGATTCCATGGCAAGAAAATCGCCAAAACCACCGTCCCGGTTCCAGCGGGCATAGGGAATTGAGGTGAGATCACCCTCGTCAAGGTAAATACCAGAGGCGCTCCCCGGATCCCACGGACCCACGATAAATCCGGGACCCGAAACATCCGGTTCCCAAACAAACATATCGAGGTCCTCCTCGTAGCCGTCCCAATTGGCAACGGCATGGATGCGTTTATTGTTGGGCGGCACCCCAACATCCAGCCACGGACCCCATTCGTAATAACCGGGATATGCCGTATGCGCGGCAATTACCTGATCCAGGTATGTATATCCCGATTTATTGACCTTTACAGTTACGGTCAAGCCAGCCGGTAAATTGAGCAAATTGTAGTAGGGATCCCCGTCATTAGCGAGCACCGCCTGATCCTTCACAGATGTACCAATGGTGGCTTTTACAATTGCGCCCTTCAATGGAATGCCTGTGATGGCATCATACACACTGCCCCAGATCGCGCCGCGATTCATGGCGGCGGCAACGTTCAAATAGACTGCATTGGATGTATCGAATTCGGCTCCAAGGGTGGCATCGGGCCAGCAATATGGCGCCTCTCCCGCGTAATCTGCGCTGTCGTAGCCAGCCGATGGATCAGCCATGTTGGGATCCATAGCCGGCTGTACCTTCCAGGTATCTCCTGTGGCAAGCAGCCAGTCCTTTATGGCATCATTTGTCAGGGTAGGGAACATACTCCATGCGCGAACCGCGCCAGCCGCCACATGCGGCGCCGCCATTGAGGTTCCGCTATACCACTCATACCCGTCATTATCCAGATCCATGTTGGAATAGTACTCGTCATAGAACGGATAGGATACAGGCACAGTGGAAAGAATGTCCTCCCCCGGAGCCACGATCTGCACCCAGGCACCGTAATTGGAAAAATCCGCGGCGCATTGATCCATGCCAAAATGCTCGTCCCAGAAAGCCGGATCTAATGTATCCGTAATCTGCAGACCGTCGCCATCCACATCCACCCACAGATAGTCATCATTATTGTCGTCATGTGCCTTACTAAACCAGGCAACACCTGCCCCCACAGCGAGCACACCTTGATGAATGGTATTGTCTACGGTAGGATTGATACCTGTGCAGTCAGCCGGGAAGGTGCTGGTCCCATCCTGGCAGACAAATGGCGCCGCCCAAGCCGCAGGGAAGGAGTAATTGCTGGTTGATTCGTTACCCGCCGCCGCAACAACCAGTTTTTTCTTGATATTGACTGCATAGTCGAGTGCGTCATATTCATAACCGCTTGCAGCCGTACCGCCCAGGCTTAGGTTGATTACCTTGACATCCAGGCGATTGGCACAGTACATGATGCCTTCCGCAATGTTCCAGGAAGTTCCCCAGCCCTGCGCGGACAAAACCTTTACGGCGATCACCTTGCCATTGGAAATGCCGGAGAAACCCTTCTTGTTGTTCATCACGGCTGAGATCGTCCCGGCGACATGCGTGCCGTGGCCGTTATCGTCCGCAGGCAGGGTGTCGTCATTCACAAAGTCGTACCCATTGACGATCCTGGAAGTTGTCCCTACCATGAAATCGGGGTGCTTATAATCCACGCCGGTATCCACCACACAGACACCCGGGCTGACAACCTTTTCGGGCCAGATGATGTCCGCGCCGGATGCCCACCAACCCCACTGATTATAATTTTCCACCGGATAGGAAGGAATGGCTTTGATCCTGCCACTCACCTTTTTTACCGTTCGCATTGCCATCAACTTGTCCATGGAAATTTCCCGCGTCCTGCCGTCTACGGAGCGGAATCGTACACTATCCAGGGTATGAGAACTGCCACCCGGTTCCGCCTCCGGTATCCAGCGGATATAGTTCGGTTCCACCTTCGCCACGCCGGGCTGGCTGGCAATTTCCTGAGCCAGCGATTCAACATCGGCGCTTTCATCGAAACTTAACAAGCTGGCACTTCCACCGGTTTCGACCACATCGCCGCCTAATGCTTCAGAGATGCTCAAGGCGCTCGAATAGCCGTCATTACGGCTCACGCCCCGCCCAAACGTAACGATTAATTCTCCCGGAACATAGAGAGCGCTCCGGTCGAACACAGGAACGTCACCCTGCGCCACAACCGGTGAATAAGAAACGCCCAGGGCTGCAAAAACCATGGACGCCGCAACCAGCATACTTACGAAACGTAAAAATTTCATATCAGTCTCCTATTCATTCTGGTTCAAATTGACATCAAATAAAAACACCGTTGGTTTTCCTTGTTCCCATCACCTCCTTCCATTTTCGATGGCGGCCATCCCACGATAAAAAAACCGCAGGAAATATTAAAAAGTATACATAAAATATCATTCGAATACAATGGCTCTTTCAGCCTTCGGCATGATATCCCTAAAGCTATGGATTAAGAATGCATTGGGCATGGATCACACGAAGATTACGGGGTTTTCGCGAAGAAGGGGATTCTCGAAGTATCCATCTCGATGGATACATATCCCAATGATTCAAAAAGTATTCAATTGCTACTAAAAACACACTGTCCGAACTTTTATCTGAACTTCAATCCTTCTCCTGTCACGGCAATCTTCATATCACCATTCAACCTGTTCTGATCATGAAACCTTTTCGATCCGCGCCCCCAAGGCGCGCAATTTGGTATCCACATCCTGGTAACCGCGCTCGATCTGACCGATATTTCGTACCGTGGATTTTCCCTTCGCCGCCAGTGCCGCGATCAGCATGGACATGCCCGCACGGATATCCGGGCTCTCGAGGTTTTCGCCGTAGAGCTGGTTCGGTCCTTGAATGAGACAGCGGTACGGGTCGCACAGGATGATCCTGGCTCCCATGCCCACCAGCTTGTCAGTGAAATACATACGCCCGGAGAACATCCAATCATGGAACATGATCGAACCGCTGGCTTGAGTCGCCACCGTGATGGCAATGCTGATGAGGTCGGTCGGAAAAGCGGGCCACACGTTCGTCTTGATCTCAGGGATCGCGCCATCCAGATCGGGGGTGATCTTGAGTTCCTGGTTCGAAGGGACGATCAGGTCATCTCCCTCCACATTCCATTTCACACCCATACGCTCGAACACATGACCGATCATCTTCAGGTTCTTAACGCCGGCATTTTTGACACGTACATTCCCATGAGTCACCGCCGCCGCCCCCACGTAACTAATCACCTCCAGGTAATCGGGTCCAATCGTAAACTCGCCGCCGTGTAATTTCGGAACGCCGTGGATATGAAGAGTGTTCGAGCCGATATTTTCGATTTGCGCGCCGAGCGTGTTAAGGAAATGGCACAACTCCTGGATGTGCGGCTCCGAGGCGGCATTGCGGATCACCGTATCACCCTTCGCCGTAACAGCCGCCATGATGGCATTCTCGGTGGCGGTCACGCTGGCTTCATCCATCAAAAAATCGGTACCCTTCAGTCCCTCGGATTGGAAAGAAAAACCACGGTCATATTCCACTTTGACACCGAGCGCTCGCAGAGACCAGATGTGCGTATCCAGCCTGCGACGCCCGATCACGTCCCCGCCGGGGGGAGGCAGTTTGAATTCGCCCACCCTTGCCGACATCGGTCCCGCCACGAGGATGGAGGCGCGTATGCGTTTACAAAGGTCCGGGTCCAGGTCCGCAGGCCGAAGGTCCCGCGAAGTGATGCGCCACGTAGTGGCATCCAGATCATCCACCTGCGCACCCAGGCTTTCAATGATCTGCCGCATCACACCCACATCCTTGATACGCGGCACATTACGCAAAATGACAGGTTCCTCGGTCAGCAGACATGCCGCCACGAGGGGCAATGCCGCGTTCTTGTTTCCTGCCGGAACAACCTCCCCATTCAAGGGGACCCCACCTTCAATTACGAATTTATCCATGTTCATCTCCAGGGGAATATCGTCGCGATTGTAAAGCAGTTCACGGGCATGTGCAAGCACATTACAAAAGACTTACACGAACCTGCCGGCGGCGCGGCTGGTTTTATTTAGACTATAATGGAAAAGATGAGCATTACACTCGTGATCCCGATCATTTTGGGCTGGCTGGGCGGTCTCTTCATCAACTACATCGCCGACGTTCTCCCGCACACGCGGAAACTGACCCGACCCGCCTGCCCCCACTGCCAAAACCAATTTGCATGGGTGGATTATTTAGCCCTGCGCGGATGCCATTCCTGCGGGAAGCGGCGATTCGCCCGCACCTGGCTGGTTCAGATCCTGACAACCGCCTCTTTCGCCTACTTCTGGCTGTTCCCGTCAAAGGCGCTTGGGATTCCCCTCGGCATGATCGTGCTCGTCTACTTCGGCATCATCACCGTCATCGATCTGGAACACCGCCTGATCTTGCACTCCACCAGCGTCGCCGGGGCGATCCTCGGAATCATCACCGGCACACTGATCCACAGCCGCGCCAATGGGTTGCTGGGAGGAATGGGAAGGTCAGTACTCGGCGGCGTGTTGGGTTTTGGGATCATGTTCCTCTTCTATCAACTGGGAGCCATCCTGGCGCGGTACCGGGCACGGAAACTGCAAGCCGCCGGTCAGGCGGATGACGAGGAAGAGGCGCTTGGCGGCGGCGATGTTTTCCTGCTCGGCGTGCTCGGACTAATGCTCGGCTGGCCCTATATTTGGGATGCGCTCATCCTTGGTATCCTGCTTGGAGGTGCGGTCAGCCTGTTTTTCGTCATTGCCCTTCTGCTCCGCCGCAGGTATTCCAGCGAAGCCCTGATGACCTTCATCCCGTATGGACCTTATTTCATTGCCAGCGCGTTCTATCTGCTGTTTTTATAACTTGCAATTATGTTGGTATCATTTAGTACGAATGTCTTATTGGGTCGGGCAACTTGCCCATTAAACTAATAATTAGGATCGATAGTATTATTCGAAAGCAGGATTTGCGATTATGAAACACATAAAACTACCCTCCCGGAAAAGTTCAGCGCAGGCGATCGTGGAATTTGCCATTGCGTTGCCCATTCTACTTTTGCTCGTTTACGGATTGGTCGAAACAGGGCGCTACCTCTTCCTCTACTCCACGGTGGTGAACGCAAGCCGCCAGGGAGTCCGCTACGCATCCGCTACAGGCATCGGCGATGGAGGCATCCCCGGAAACAATGCAGGCGTTCCCCGATACCAGGACTGTGATGGGATCCGTGCCGCCACAAATCGCGGCGCGTACATTGCCACGTTTGACACGATCGCCATCGAATGGGATGGAGGTCCAGCCGACACCACGCCAACCTCCTACTGCGCCGGTTCAGTAGACACCAGCCTGAACACCGGTATCCTGTCAGACAATGAACATCGCGTCCGAGTCACGGTTCAGGAACAATACACACCAATCGTTCCGAACCTGGTCCCCTTCGTTGCCAGACCCATTATCGCGACCAGTTCGCGCACCGTTCTCCTAAGCGTGTCCATTGAAGTGACCACCGCTCCCATATTGATCCCAGTCTCACCTACCATCCCTGCCACCGCCACCATCGAGGCAACCAATACGCCCAAAAAACAGACTCCCACAGCCACAGATACGCCCACCTTCACGCCTACGAAGACCAACACACCCATCACCTATACCCCCACCATGACCTTTACGCCGTCATTGACGTTCACACCGAGCAATACACCCACGCCATCCTTTACTCCTACGCCTTCCTTCACGCCCACGCCATCCGCCACACCGATCACGACCTGTGGTCTCGTCTACCACGGACCCGAGGTCATCTCCGGAACAAATCTCAGTATGACCATCGACAACCAATCCGGCTTTCCACTGCTCGTACAGGAAGTCATTGTGTTTTGGGATAATGCAGACGGTCACAAAACCGGTACAGATCATACCCTGCGCCTGCAAAGCGCATCCCTCGTTACCACGTTCTGGACGGGTAATATTTACTCGACACAATATCCCATTTATCCTCCGAATCTCTACATCCCAACCGGAGGATCCACTATTACCTTCGTCTTCCATCAAACCTACACAAAGAATGACCCTGCACCGCGCATCCTGATAAACCTTGCAACGAATGGATGCCAATCTAACCCAATTGATTCGGACAAATAAGAGAAAGAGGCTTGAACATGAAGATCACAAAAAAAGAACGCGGACAAAGCCTGGTCGAACTGGCGATCAGCCTGGTTGTTCTCCTGTTCCTTCTGTCTGGTGTGGTTGAGTTTGGCATTGCCTTCTTTCAATTCATTCAACTACGCGACGCCGCCCAGGAAGGCGCGTTGTATGGCTCCATCAACCCCGCCAATACAAACGGTATCATTGCCCGCGTACGGAATGCATCCGAAGAACCCATCGATCTGGCTGATACAAGCCTGGTCGATGTGACCGTGACCGTCAACGGCTCAGCCTGTGCCGGAAATTCGGTCACAGTAGAAGTTGAATTTACCCATAATATATTTATGCCCTTCATCCCTGCATTGATCGGCACGGACACCATCCCTCTTAATGGGAATGTTACCGACACGATCCTCCAACCACCCTGTCCGTGACCGGGCGAATGCAGGGGGAGGCAGTCACTTGAGATAAAGCATCCCGCAGGTCCGCTGAGCGGTCTGCGGGATGATCCGTAAATATCCAACATCCCCATCCAAAGATCGAGGCATACTGTGTTTACTGTAATGCATACAAATGGAAAACCCCGCGGGCAGGCGATCATCGTGATTGCGCTTGCATTGGTGGGCATTGTGGGGCTAGTGGGGCTGGTCATTGACGGCGGTAACGCCTACCTTGACCGCCGCAACGCACAAAACGCCGCAGATGCCGCCGCGCTGGCGGGCGCGATCGTCAGGGTCCGCAACGCCGGCGAAGACTGGGTAAACGCATCCGTCATATCCGCCGCGGGAAATGGATATAACAACGACGGTATCACCAACAAAGTCGAGATCTACAGCCCGCCAAAGGATGGTCCGTATAAAGACGATGTCGAATATTTGCAGGTCATCATTACATCTCATGTAAAGACATACTTCGCGCGGGTCATCGGCAGGTCTGAAACGATCAACGTGGTGAGCGCGGTGGCGCGCACAAAACCGGCGGTCATGAAACCCCTGCTTGGTGAAGCCGCGATCGTCAGCCTTGCCCCAACAAGCGAATGCAACAAGGAAAGAGCCTTCTGGGTGTATGAAGAGGCGACCTTTGATGTCAGCGGCGGAAGCGTATTCATCAATTCGAACAATCAAACATGTGCCCTCGTCCAGGAGGCAGGTGGAAGCATCTACATGCGTTACAACGACCCGATATACATCGTTGGCGGCGCATCCATTCAAAACCCCCGCCGTTTATCTCCTGTCATCACGGTCGGCGTGAGCCCGATCCGCTACCCGCCTCCTTTTTTCATGCCGGAAGTTAAATGCAATAAACAAGCCAAAATCAGCGAGGACGGAACGACCATGAGCCCAGGTTCATGGGGGGGAAAATTTCCCCCAGAAAAAGTAACCAACCTCGAATCCGGAATATATTGTCTTGAGCACGGTTTTTTGGCTGAAAAGAAAGACACTCTTGTCGGCAAAAATGTCGTCATCAAAGTAACCAAAGGCGCCTTTGAAATCAAAGGAGGCGCCAACATCCAACTTTCCGCGCCGACAGAAGGCAAACTTGCAGGGCTTTTGATCTATCTTCCACTGGATAACAATGGCAGAGTCTATCTTGATGTAGGCACCGACTCTCGATTTACTGGCACCATCCTTGCTCCCGCATCCAACATCCTTGTGAAGAGCAACGAGTCCAAGTATGGGTTTCACAGCCAACTCATTGGATACCGTATCGCCCTTTCAGGAGACAGCAATGTCGTCGTGGTGTACAACCCGGATGAAAATTTCCACGCCCTGACGATGCCTGAGCTTCAACTAAGTGAATAAGAACACGCTTCGCTTCAAGCCGGTGTTGGACACCGTTTAATCAGTTATAATCCCACCTCGATATTTTCCGTCAAGGAGGTGCACCGATAAATTTCCCCGGGAAAGACAGCGCATGACCCCGCTCCTTTGACTTTGCTCAGGGATGCGGGGTGACGAGGATAAGGGTTCTCCATCGCAGGATGGAGCTAACTGCCAACTCCTGCTCTCCTTTCAGGAGAGTACTGGGGTAAGGCCGGAAAATCGACAGATCAGCGGAAGCCCTTCGGGTGTGCCATCACCCGTACCATCTTTCCCTCCGAACATGGAACTTTGCAGAATAACACCGCGCCAGCAATGCCGCGGACAGACATGCAAAGAGTGGCAAATTCATGTCATTGCGAGCGCTGATAAGCGCGCGGCAATCTCCTCAGAAATGTGGAGATTGCTTCGTCGCAATAAACGCTCCTCGCAACGACAAAACCTACTTTCGGAGGACTCCCATGTGTGGAATCGTCGGATATATCGGTCCGCGTGACGCGACACCGATCATCATCAACGGCCTGAAGAGGCTGGAATACCGCGGCTACGACTCAGCCGGGATCGCTGTTTTAAACGGCGGCCAGCTTGAAGTGAGGAAAGACGCGGGCAAGCTATCCCAATTAATAGACCTCGTTACAAAATCCCCCATCGAAGGCGCACCGGGCATCGGTCACACGCGCTGGGCAACGCACGGCGCACCCAATGCGCGCAATGCCCATCCGCATGTCGGGCAGACCAAGCGCGTTGTCGTCGTGCAGAACGGCATCGTGGAAAACTTCCTTGAGCTCAAGGATGAGTTGACGGCGGAGGGTGTGGAATTCCTATCGGATACGGACACGGAGACCATCGTACATCTGGTGGAACATTATCTCGCGACCGGGATCGGTCTCGTGGAAGCGGCGCGCAAAACATTCAACCAGATCCAGGGCGCGAATGTGGTGGTGGTGATGTCTGCCGACGAGCCGGATAAGATCGTGACGGCGCGTATCGGCAATGCCGGCGGCGTGGTGCTCGGGCTGGGCGATGGAGAGAATTTCATCGCAAGCGATACACCTGCCATCATGGAACACACGCGCAATGTCATCTTTTTGGAATCACGCCAAATGGCGGTGGTGACACGGACAACAACAACAGTCGAAACACTGGACGGCGCGAAGATCAAACCGCAGGTACATACCGTCTCCTGGGACCCGGTTGCCGCCGAGAAGGGCGAGTACCGCCACTTCATGCAAAAGGAGATCCACGAGCAGGTGCGCGCACTGACCGATACGCTCGCCGGGCGCGTAGATTTTGCCAATGGAAAAATCCGCCTGCCCGACCTGAACCTGACCACAGAACTGGCTAAGAAGATCGACAAAATCTACATCACTGCCTGCGGCACAGCGGCGTATGCCGGCATGGTCGGGAAATATCTCATCGAAAAGATCGCGCGCGTTCCTGTGGAGGTGGTGATCGGTTCCGAGTTCCGTTACAGTGACCCGATCCTGAACGACCGGACGGTTGTGCTTGCCATCTCGCAATCCGGTGAGACGGCAGATACGCTCGCGGCAATGGAGGAGGGACGCCGTAAGGGCGCGGTCGTGTGGAGCATCGTCAACGCCATCGGTTCGCAAGCCATGCGCGTGGCGGACGGTTTCATCTCGATGCAAACCGGACCTGAGATCGGCGTGGCTTCAACCAAGGCTTTCACCGCCCCGCTGGTGGACCAGTATATGCTGGCGATCCTGCTGGCAGACCTGCGTGGTGTAATCGACGAAAAGACACGCAAGGCATTGGTTGCCGATCTGCGGCTCATCCCCGATCTCGTCAGCCGGGCGCTGGACCGCGAGCCCGACGTGGAGGCTGTTGCCCATGCGCTGAAAGATGTGCGCGATTGTCTCTATCTCGGGCGCGGCATCAACATGCCCATCGCCTATGAAGGCGCGTTGAAGTTGAAGGAGATTTCCTACATCCATGCCGAGGGCTATCCCGCCGGTGAGATGAAACACGGTCCCATTGCGTTGATCGATGAGCACATGCCGGTTCTTTGTCTCGCGCCGAAGGATCCCTGGCACGAAAAAATGATCTCGCAGATCCAGCAGGCGAAAGCGCGCGGCGGAGTTGTGATCGCGGTCGCCACCGACGGCGATGAGCTGATCCAGGGCATGACAGATCATGTCTTGTGGATCCCCGAAACGCCGTGGATGCTCTCCCCCATTATCACCGTCCTGCCCCTGCAACTGCTGGCTTACCACATCGCCGCCATCCGTGGACTTGATGTCGACCAGCCCAGAAACCTGGCAAAGAGTGTAACGGTGGAATAAAAACAAATCCCAGCCAGGATACCGAAACAAAAAAGATGCTGTCCAGAAAATACTGGACAGCATCTCATCTTTTATAGCAAGTTCGATTTACTTGGTCTTTTCATCCTTATCTTTGTTCTTATCCTTATTTTGTCCCGGAGGAATTGCCGGTTTATTATTATTCTTCTCCTTATCCTTTGTCTGCCCGGGAGGATCCTCGGGTTTACCGTTCCCATTGTTATTTCCGGAATTACCCGGTTGATCGCCGCCACCGGACATAATATCACCCAGATTCTTATCGTCTTCACCCTTAAGAACGGTTTTCTTGAACTGACCCCAATTCTGAGGCACCGTCCCATCCGGGAGAGCGACCAGACTGTAATCACCGCTTTTCTTCGCTTCAAGGATGGTCTGGAATAAAGTTGCATCACCGCCGAGTTTCTCTGTGATCCATAAAGCCTGGGTGATCACGCCAAAACCAAAACCATCGGCATGTGAACTCATCACCAGTTCATAGTCCACATCGAATAATCCGGAGAAAAACTCTGTGATCTTTGCGCCGACCGGATGTTGATCCTCTTCCGCGGGCGGAACAGGCGGCAACGGTTCATCAGAGAGAATGGTTTCCAGGTCGATATCCACATCCCACCCATACCAGGATTCGTCAACCACCAGCACGCCTGCCTCATCATAAACCAGAGTCAAGGTTTTTGCGGTTTCAATGCTGATACGAACTGTTTGAACGTCGCCATTGACAAGGAGTGTCACAAGAACCGTTTGAACACCGGACACAGGATCCGTATCGATCACGACGCTTTGAACTGTCCCCGTTAAATAGACAATATCCTGCGCGGGAGGCGCGGCACTGACCATGCCCGCCTGGCTGAAGACTACCGCCAACCCAAGGATCAGACTAAGGAATAATTTAAATTTAGGCATCGTAGACAACCTTTCAAAAAGGATAATCAATCTTATTGTATGTCAGACAACAAGCAATTGCAATAACCATTTGGTTACACCCAATGCCTTCTTTTTACCGGACGATGCTCCTATTTTTTACCGCTCTCATCCGGGTAATAGTATCCGACAGGGCTTCTGACCCCGGCTTGCCTGAGACAGGGTAGGCATCATGGTCGGGGAGCAGTGTTTCAAGATCCCTGATAGGTCGGATTACATACCCCATAATTCCGACCAAAGTAGCTCCAACTCCGCATAAAAATATCAGCAATCCCATACCGGAGCCGGGTCCCGTCCCAACCAGCGGACCAAAAAAACCGGATATCGCGTTCTGCGTTTGCATGACAGGCTCGAAGACTTTGTCTCCCAAATAACCGCCGATCAACGGTGCAAAGGGGATCATGACCTGCGCGATAACCGACTGAGCGCCGAAAACGCGGCCCTGAAGATCGGGGGAAACCTTCCTTTGCATGATCGTATCGTCCGAGACATTCGTAAGCGGACCGCACATCGCCTCGATAATGACCGCGACCAGCCAGATGGCCAACCCCTGCCCCAGACCCAACAACACCAGCCCGAGGAAACTGGAAATGATCCATCCCATCAATACGCCATGTAAGGGACGTTTGATACCTCCCCAGGCAGTCAGGACGATCCCGCCGATCACCGCGGCGAAGGAACCAACGGTGCTGACAAGACCAAGAACCTCAGTGCTGTTTCCCGTCCGCAGAAGGATCATGGGATAAAAGACCGCGGCGGAGAGGGCAATGCCAAAAAAGAAATTTCCCGCCAGAAAGATCAACTGAAGCCCCAGCAAACTGGGGCGTTGGATGATATACGAGAACCCAAAAGACAGCTCCTTCCATAGCCCACCATGCGAGCGCTCTCCTTCCGTTGTAAGAGGGGTCTGGGGAATATCTGTAAATACCAAAGTGGCAATGGAAAAAATAAATGCAAACACATTAATAGCAAGGATTCCCGTCAGCCCGACAAGCGGTCCAAGGATCACACCCGCCAGGATCGGCGAAAAAACATC
>JBFYRY010000107.1:0-11514 GCA_041302025.1 Chloroflexota bacterium
GTCATCGCCCATTCCCGCCTTGCCCTCGCCCACGAACGCCTCGACCACAAGCCTCAGTCTGTCACCGAATATATTGCAGTTGCCAGCCTGATACAGCGTACCGGCAATGCCGAAAAGACCGCCGAACTCGTAGGCAAGGCATTGAAGATCCTGCCAGACAGCGTGGAAGCCCAGCAGGCGCTCAACATCCTGCGCTCCGGTCAACTGCTTCCCAAACCACTGCGGCCCAAAGGCGGGACGGGACCCATCGCCATGGCGCAGGTCAAGCAACTGGAACAGCCGAAGAAACAAGCCGATTCCGGGCTGGACCCGGTCGCTGAGGCGCGTCAAAAAGCCCTCACCCGTCTGGCAGAGATCCTCTTCGAATATTCCACCGATGACGGCGCCGCCCAACAGGCACGCCGCGGACTGCAAGCCCTCATGCGCGGCACCGGGCAACTCTCCATGCAACAATCCGAGCAGACGAAGGTTGTCCTGCACCTCGGTCAAGCCATCGACGCCCAAAGCAAGGGCAACGACACACAAGCCGCAGATGAACTCGATCACGCCCTTGAAGCGGGTTTCAACCATCCCGCGCTGTATTTCGATCTCGGTCTCATCCGTTCAAAGGGCGACCGGCTCGAAACCGCCCTCCGACACCTGCAACACTCCGTCAAACACAATGACTTCGGTCTTGCCGCACGGTTGCTGTTGGGGCAGATCAACCAAAAGATGGGAAGGCTCGGTCCCGCATCCATCGAATACCTCGAAGCGCTGAAACTTGCCGATTCTCAGATCGTCGCCGCCGAACACGCCGATGAGATCCGACAGATGTACGAACCGCTCATCGAAGCGCAGGCAATGCAGACCGACGAAGTGGCGCTCAAACGCCTGTGCGACAATGTCAACGGCATGTTGATGCGCAAGAACTGGCGCGACCAACTGTATAAATCGCGTGAGCAAATGCCCAAATCGCAGGACAGCGATATCCCCATGCCCATCGCGGAAGTCATCCTGCAGGCGCAATCGAGCCAGGTGCTCGAATCGATCAACTACGTGCATCAACTGGCGCGCGCCGGAAAACTCCGCTCCGCCATGGATGAAGCCTTCCAGGCCATCACCTACGCCCCCACCTACCTGCCCCTGCACACCCTGATCGGCGAACTGCTCATCCGCGAGAACCACACACAGGAAGCCATTGCAAAATTCTCCACCGTGGCGCAGGCATACAGCGTGCGCGGTGAAGCCGCCCAAGCCGCCAAAATGCTCAAACGCGTGGTGCAACTCGCCCCCATGGATATGAACGCGCGCTCCAAACTCATCGACCAGCTCGTCGCGCGCGGTCAGGTGGACGAAGCCATCCGCGAATACCTGGAACTTGCCGACATCTACTACCGCCTCGCCGAACTCGACATGGCGCGCAAGACCTACACCACCGCTCTGCGCGTCGTCCAGCAAGCCAACGCCGACCGCCAGTGGAACGTTCACATCCTCCAGCGCATGGCGGATATCGACATGCAGAGACTCGACTGGAAGCAAGCCATCCGCGTCTACGAACAGATCCGCACCCTGCGCCCCGACGATGAAAACACACGAAAGAACCTCATTGAACTGAGCCTGCGAATGGGACAACCCGCGCAAGCCAACGCAGAACTCGAAAGTTACATCTCCTATCTTCAAAACAGCAACCACGGCGATCAGGGCATCAAATTCATCGAAGGGCTTCTTGAAGACCGCCCCGATGATTCCGTATTGCGCCGCGCCCTTGCCCAGCAATACCAGCAAGCCGGGCGCATCGAAGACTCTGTTGCCCAACTCGACTCGCTTGCCGAATCCATGCTTGACGTCGGAAAGAACGAGGATGCGATGGTGATCATCAACCAGATACTCCTGATGAACCCGCCCAATGCCGAACAATACCGGCAACTGCTTATCCAACTTCAATCAAAATAGGATTTCCTCCCGCCGCACAAAAACGGCGGGATTTTTTATCGCTTCAGACTCCGGATGCTATAATCCCATGCCGTACACAACCTTCATCTTGTGGAGGGCATTCATGCCTCAAACATCAAACCGCGCCGTGATGCGATGGCTTTTCATCTTTGCTTCCATCGTGGCGTTCCTCGTCGTCTTCGGCGGATTCGTTCGCCTCACCCGCTCCGGTCTTTCCATCGTGGAGTGGAATCCCATCAGCGGATCGATGCCGCCCATCGGTCAACAAGCCTGGCAGGAGGAGTTCGCAAAATATCAGCAAACACCGGAATACAAACTCATCAACTCCGGCATGACGCTGGAGGAATACAAGTTCATCTTCTACATGGAATGGTTCCACCGCAACATCGCGCGCTTTGCCGGGTTGATCTATGCCATCCCGGTCTTCTATTTCCTCTTCAAGAAAGCGATCCCCTGGAAGGAATTCGGCATCTACTTCGTCATGGGAATGCTCTTCATCTCGCAAGCCCTCGCAGGCTGGATCATGGTCGCCAGTGGACTGGTGGACCGCCCATCTGTCAGTCACTTCAATTTGACGATCCATCTGCTTCTGGCACTCACCCTCTTCGGTCTCGCATTATGGACCGCCTTCGGGCATACATTCGGTTTTCCCGAGGCGGGCAAGAGAGCAAAGTGGTCACTGGCATCGAAATTGTCGATGGCATCCTTTGTCATTCTCCTCGTCCAGATCACGTATGGCGGCTTCACGGCAGGACTCAAAGCGGGTCACGTTTCGGATAGTTGGCCGCTCATGTTCGAGAAGTTGATCCCGCCCGGCTTGTTCAATTCGCTCATCAACCTTTTTGAAACCCCACAGACCATCGTCTTCATCCACCGCTGGTTCGCCTGGCTGGGACTGCTTGCCGTGCCGTATGTATACTGGGTCGTAAAGAAACAGAACTACCCACCTGACATCCAAAAAGGATTGCTGTGGCTGATCGGCGTCGTCGCTTTGCAGATCACGCTCGGTGTACTGACGGTTCTGTCTTATGTGAACATCGTCATCGCCCTCATTCATCAGGCAAATGCCATTGTGTTGTTCGGTCTGGCAGTCTATTTCATCCATCGCTTCAGGGCGTTGGATTCAAAAGGAATCTAAACAATGAAAAAAACGCTCATCATTCTCGTTCTATTGGGAACATTATTCCTATCCGCCTGTGGCGCTGGTTCTTCCAGCGCGCCGCGCGAAATCGGCACCTTGGAATCCGTCCCTGCTGAATACGCCGGAAAAACCAATCCTCTCGGCGCAGAGGCATCGGCGGAGGGTGCGAAGATATTCAAGACAAACTGCGAAACCTGCCACGGTCCGCAGGGACATGGTGACGGACCCATCGGCGAATCGCTCGATCCCAAACCCCAAAACCTCGCTGAACTGCAAGCCGTTGCATCCGATGATTATCTATACTGGCGCATTGCCGAGGGCAAGCCGGGCACATCCATGCCCCCCTGGAAGAACATCCTGACCGAGGAACAGGTCTGGCAGATCACAGCGTTCATACGGAAGTTGAAATAATAAACACAAGGGCGATGCTGTGAAAAGCATCGCCTTTTTCTATCCCTTATCCAACTTCACCCGCAGAGCAATCCCCAAAAATCCCAGGAACATCCCCACCACTGACACATCCCAGGAAAAGAAATTTAAAAAGAACGTAGACTCCAGCACGTGTATCACCATCAAAAAAGGCAGGATGACGCCCAATAGCATCAGGATCAAGCCGAGGCTGAGAAGGAAGCGGGGCGACGTCTTCATGGCTGATACAACCAGCAAGCGACAAAATGTTCGGGCTCAGGCTCAAAGTCAGGCGGCTCCTTTTCGTCGCATACTCCCGCAATCACACGCGCACAACGCGGATGGAAGCGGCATCCCTTCGGCGGGTTGACCAAGCTTGGCGGCTCGCCGGGCGGCACTTCCTTGAAGGTATCAGCATTGTGCGCATCGGGGTCGGAGGTTGCCGCGAGCAGTGCCAGTGTGTAGGGGTGCAAAGGATTCTTCAACAGGCGGCGCGTCCCGGCTTTCTCGATCAGGTTGCCTGCATACATCACAAAGATGCGCACCGAAAAGTATTTCACCGTCGAAAGATCGTGCGTGATATAGATCACCGAAAGCCTGTGCGACTCTTGCAATGTCCGCATCAGTTTCAGGATCTCGACCCGCACCGAGGCATCAAGCATCGAAACCGGTTCATCGGCAACGATCAATTTCGGTTCGCGCAACATCGCGCGCGCGATTACCACGCGCTGTTGCTGTCCGCCGCTCAACATGTGCGGGAACTTCGGCAGGAAATCCTCCACGGGATGCAGTTTCACTTCGCCCAGCGTCCTGTGAATGCGCTCCAGCCGTTCCTCACTGCTCCTCACACCGCTGATACGGAGCGGCTCCTCCAGTATCTTTTGCACGGTCATGAAAGGCGGCAATGCGCCATACGGATCCTGCTGGACATACCCGATCTTGAAACGATACTGACGCAACTCCTGTAATTTCAATCCGGATAGACGGTCGCCGTCGAAGACAACTTCTCCTCGCGTGGGAATGTTCAACCCGAGGATCGTTTTCATCAGACTGGACTTGCCGCATCCCGACTCACCGACAACTGCCACCGTTTCCCCTTCATCCAGTGCAAAGCTGACGCCGTCCACCGCTTTGACGTAGCCCGCGTGGCCGAAACCCAGCCGGCGCAATTCATACCAGACATGCAGGTCAGCGATATCGAGCAATCTTGTTGGTTGTGTTTGAACGATGCTCATGGCGGCTCCGTGGGTCCTTCTATCGTTTACGATGGTTGTCATGACATATCCTGTTTATATAACCAGCACTTCACCCTGCGCCCATTCCTGCTGAACATGGGCGGTTCTTCGTCGCATTTCTCAAAGCGGAACGGACAACGCGCCGCGAAACGGCATCCCTTCGGCAGGTTGATCAGGCTCGGCGGCTGACCTGTGATGAACATCGGGTCTGACTCGGTGCGCAGGCGCGGGACGCTTGCCATCAGCATCTGCGCGTACGGGTGCAATGGCGCAGGGAAGAAATCCTCCGCATGACCCGTTTCCACGATCTGACCCGCGTACATGATGGCGACCTCATCGGCAAGTTCGCTGGAGGTGGCAATATCGTGCGTGATGAGGATGAACGACGTACCCAGTTCATGCTTGATGCGCTTGAGTACGTTCATGATGTTGGCTTGCGTGAGCAAATCCAAAGCTGATGTCGGTTCATCGAGGACAATCAGGCTGGGACTGGTCACGAGCGCCATTGCCAGCGCCACGCGCTGGCGCATCCCGCCGCTGAGTTCGAACGGATAACGACTGATGAAATCCTCCGGCACACCCACATGCTGGAACATGCGCCGCACCAGGGTTATTGCATCCTCCTTCTTGATCCCGAGGTGAACCATGGCTGGTTCCGCCACCTGGTTGCCCACCCGTATGACAGGATTGAGCGCATTCATGGCGGCTTGCGGCACCATCGACATCCTTGCCCAACGCACGTTCTGGCGGAATTCCTCCTCGTCAAAGGACATTACATCCTCGCCTTGCAGGTATACATGCCCATCATATTTATCCACGTTGCGCGGCAGGAGCCTGAGCATCGCCCGGGCAAGCGAACTTTTTCCACAGCCCGATTCTCCCAGGATCACCACGGCGCGGTTGGTTTCCAGTTCGAAATCAACACCGTCCACAGCCTGCACAACGCCATGGGACGTCTTGAAGTGAAGCACAAGGTCTTCGATCGACAACAATTTTTGCCCGGATATGTTCATATTTCCCTCAACTTTGGATTGAAGATGCGGTCAAGCGCAAACCCGAGCATGGCAAATCCCAGACCGGTGACCATCAACAACGCGGCTGGTTCAAGGATCCAGTAGTAATATCCGCGGTACAACGCGCCGTTGTCGTTCGCATCCTGGATGATCTTGCCCCACGTGGGCAGGACCGGGTCGCCGAGTCCCAGCACGGCGAGCGAAGCCTCAAGGAATACGAAGGCGGGAACGGACGAGACCAGCCCCGGGATCAGCAACGGAATCATGCGCGGGATCAGGTAAAGGAAAACGATGCGCGAGTCGCTGGCGCCATAAGCGCGCGCCGCTTCAATGTACATCGACTCTTTCACCTGCATGAATATGGCGCGATATCCCTTGATGGCGCCGGTAAATATGCTGAGCAGGATTGTGGCTCCAAGGATCACCCAGATACTGCGCGAATAGAACGTTCCGATCATGATCAGGATGGACAGGAACGGCAGGACCAGGTTGATCTCGGTGATGCGCTGGATCAGTTCGTCCACCCAGCCGCCGTACCACGTCCCGACTGCCGCGATGACCATCGTGAGGATGGATGTGCCCAACGATGCAATCAAACCAAATGCCAGCGCAACAGGCGCGCCCCATAATAACGGGACTACAAGATCGCGGCGTGCCTGGTCGGTGCCAGCCAGACCGTAGACCTGCCCGTGATAGACAAATTCGACATTGACATCGGAATCCGGCTCGAACGCGGCTCCGGCAATCAGGAGTTGATACCGCCCTTTTAACGGCTCACCAGTTTCCGGGTCCGAAAAAAGAAGCGGGATCACATCCTCGGTCCTCAGGCGGTCTTTCAGTTTGTCATCCTGCGAGAAGCGGTAGGTCACCTTTTGTGTGATGGTCAGGCTGGCGATCCTGATTTTTCTGCCGTCGGGTGTCAGCCATTCGGCGGAAACGAAAGGTTGTTTTTCCTGATAATCCGACGTGAGATAAAGCATCATCTCCTGGGGGTAGTAATCGGAGGAGAAATCAAACGCGTAGGAAATGGACATGGTGGAGGTGCCATCCTCGCCGGGTGTGACCTCCTTGAGCATGCCCCCGTCCGCAGTACTTACGGAAAACGATTCGGAATATTTTTTGTCCGAGAATAGATTGATCCATGCAGGCGGGGCAAACTTCGGGTTCTGATACCATACCTCCTCCCCGCCGCGCCACAGGCGGATCGCCTCGTTGTATGGAATGGAGACCATGGCGTAGCCCGCAAGCGCCACCAACGCCAGCACCACCAGTATCCCCATTACGGCGGAGGGATACGTAAAGACCATTCGCAGGGAATTTTTGAGAGTGTTCATATCAACCGCCTACTTTGACCCGTGGATCCACAATGGCATAAACGAAATCGAGCAGGAAGACGGTCATTGCCAGCAGGTAGGCAAAGATGATCGTGGAACCGACGATGACCGGAATATCGTAGAGGCCGATCGCTTGATACAGCGTGCGTCCCAGCCCGGGCCACAGGAAGACCGTTTCGGTGATGGTGGCGCCCGTCCACAAGCCGATGATGAGGAGCGCGAAATTCGTGATGATGGTCGGCAGTGTGGGACGCAGAATGTATTCGCGTTCGATCGTCCGCGGCGGCAGACCCTTTGCCTTTGCCATCTCCACATAGTCTTCGCTGGAATAGATCAGGAAGAAGGTACGGTAGTTATAGATGCTCAGGAAGAACGAACTCAACACCAGGGATAATGCAGGGAGGATCAGGTGCTTGAGCACGCTCAGTGTGTAATCCAACGGGTTCGAGGGCGGCGGGGATCCGACCATACCGTTGAAGGGCAGTACCTTCAACAGGGAGGCGAAGATCAGGATCAGAAAAATGCCATAGAACCAGGGCGGCACGGCAGAGGTCGGCGAAAGCGCGACGACCACCTTGTCCCAGATACTACCGTACCGGCGTGAAAGGTTGAGGGCAAGCAGGACGCTCGAAACGAACAGGAATATCTGCGAGACACCCATCAACAAAAGGGTGGCAGGCAGGCGTTCCAGCAGGATGCGGCGCACCTGCTTGGAACCGGCGTCGCTCGTCAGATTAATGGCGCGCCCGAGCCGTAACGTCAATGCGTTCGAAAGATAACGGAAATTTCTCACAGCGATGGGCGTATCGAGTCCCAGGCGTTTTTCCTCCGCCGTGATCCGTTCCTCGATCAATTTTCTGCGCGTATCGGGGTCCATTTGTTGCATGGCGGGATTCGCCGCAATGGACTGTGTGATGCGGTCTGCGACTTCGCTCCGCATGATCGTATCCACGTATCCGCCCATGTTGGCGATCATGATCGTGAGATATACGCCGATGACAACGGTCATACCCAGTACCAGCAGGCGCATGACCACATAACGCAGGACACGTACCAGGGCGCTGGTGCTCGCGGGCTTTTTAAGTACAACATTTTCCGAGGGTGAACGAGTGACGACAGCCATGTCTCCTCACAATCTGCAAGGCAGGGGTGGGGTATCCCCACCCCTGCCGGTTATCGAACGATATTCGGCTTACTTGACTACAACAAAATCCAGTGAGGTGAACGCAGGCACAGCCACCGGCACCGGCACGACCGCCACTTCCAACCTCGCGGAGCCTGTCGGCAGTTTGGATGTTACATCGGCGCCCAGGGTCACCCGGTATTGACCTTCGCCCACGAATTCGGCGTCACCAACCACAACCACAGCGCCTGTCGTATCGTACAGGATGTATTTCACGCGCTGGATATCGGATGAAGGATACGGGTCGTCCTTGAACGAGACCGAGACGTCAAAGACCGATTCTTCCCCAGCCTTTACCTGTCCCGACCCATCGAGCAGGATCCTGGCGAGTTTCGGTTCGCTAAACGCAGACCAGCGGTCAGCAAGGTCCACAAAATCAGCGTTGTTCTTCAGGACCAGCGACTTCTCGGTGGTGTAGACCTTGTCGACGTAATACGGACCGGTCCCAACCCAGAAGTGACCGTGCTCCTCATACCACTTCGTGAAGTTGCCATAGCGCAGGTCGGCTTCCTCTTTGGTGATGTACTGACCCAGCGTGGGCTTATACGGAATGTAGGATTCGCCCGCCGCCTGATCAAGATACTTTGCAAGGACCTCGAGGCTCGGTCCGCCAACCCAACTGGTCTGTTCGACCTGCAATGTATCCGCCTTATTGGAGGTGTACGCGATCTCCTTGTTCGCCTCCGCCAGGTTCGTAACGGCAAAGATCGTCCAACTGTTCTCACCCGAAAGACCGAACGGCGAGAGTGGCCACAAAGGCAGGATGTTCAATTCCGCATCGGCGTTATAGGAATCGTTGTAGGCTTCGATGGTCAACGGATCCGTCGAAACGATGCGATAACCCTTGAAAGTTGCGAGCGTGGCTTCCAGGCTCGGGACAAGCGACTCATCGTAGATGGCGCTTTCCGGTTTTGCCATGTCGAACGGCATAAGCATCGCCATCACAAAGTCGCCCACCGAGACCGGGCTTCCATCGTGCCATGTGACAGTCTCGAACAGGTCCGCCGGGTAGACGACCACACTCTTCACGTTTGCGGTCGTTCCTTCAGGGAATTTCTCCGCCGCAGTAATCCACCTTTGTTCAGTGGCATTCCAATCCACCCACGCATCGCTGGGAACGGGGATTTCGTCCGCCGCTTCGAGCGAATACCAATCGAGACTCTGCCTGATCGGCAGACCCTTCTTATAGGTCAACGATGCGCTCTCGATGCGGTGAGGCCATGCCAGACCGGTGTACGGATCTCCCATCAAGCCGGCAGTTCCCACAATATTGCCTGTGCCCATTTCGGTCGCACGCATGATGTTCGAATCCCAGACCCAGTTGCTTCCTGAAACGGTATTCCAGGGTTCAGTGAAAAGATCGGCTGTGCCGACTTTCATCGCGCCGCCTTCTTCACCAACAAAGCGCAGGTTATACGGACCCACATACGCGCCCTCCACACCAGATGCCAGGTCATAGGTCAATTGAACGTTTTCATTGTAAGGCGAATATTGCACCTGTTCGATCGTGAACACCTGCAAAGAATCCTGGAGCGAAAGTTCAAGCGCCCTCTCCATCATCGCTTTTCGTTCTTCAGGGGTCGAGAAATTACCCTGGGCAAGGTCATCACCCAGTTTTTGGAATTCAGGGTCAGACACATTCGAAATGAACGGGTCAACACCCTGAATGCTGGTATTCAGATACATCTGCTGGATCTGCCCGCGCTCATCGCGCGTCAGACCGGAGGGCAGCCACCCGGCGGTGTACAAGTTCCACAGACCGAGTTTCGCCTGACTGCCGCGCCAAATGGGCGCCGCTTCGGAGGATTTCTTATACTGACGTTCGACTGTGAAACCAATGGCTTCCAGTTGGTTCGCCACATAGTCACCCATCGGCTTGCGTGTGCCATCGCCATCCGGGCGGATCAGGAAGATCACGTTCACGGGCGCGTTCTGATATTGCCACTTGCCATCCGACCCGAGCACAGCGCCCATGGCGGTCATTTCGGCAGTGATGACTTCCTTTGCCTTGTCGAAGTTATAGGCGTATTTGCTTTCCAACGCGCGGGCGGTATCGATCAGGTCGGTATACTCCACCAACTGCGTGGTCACGGCAAAGAATTTTGCCAGCGAGCCGCCTGCATAGATCTCCTGGTTGATGTAGTTGCGGTCGATCAGCCAGTTCATCGCCTCGCGGATCTTGCGATTGGAGAACGGATTCAACCGGGTGGTGTCTTCGAACACAGCCGGGTTGAACATGAGCGAATAACTCCCGCCGTAGGACTGCGAGTATTTCAGCCCGGCTTCCTTGATGGCAGGATACACATCCGATGCAAGACCGTACGAATACAGGTCGATCGCGCCAGCCTGCAATTGCGAGATGGCAGAATCACCGGATACGACCGAGACATCTATTTCATCGAGCCAGCCGCCGTGTCGGGTTGTTTTGGGCATCGCGGGTTCTTCCGTGGGGACGGGCGCTTCGGTCGCTTCGGGTGCCTGGGGCTCCGGCATGGACGGCTCTTCGGTGATCGGCGCTTCCTGCGGCGCGCACGCCGCCAGCACCAGGCTGACCGCCACCAGAAGACTGAGCAAAGTAACTGATTGTCTTGATTTCATGACCTTCTCTCCTTTATATGAATTTTTTTAGAGCTTACGCAGTTCAAAATCTTTTGCCGCGAATTTTTCAAACAATTCGCGTGAATTCGCGAAATTCGTGGCTTGCTCTTGGGGTTTTGCGTAAGTACTATTTTTGATATCGGACAAAAATTTTCGGGTTCTATCGACAAGTTCCGCCTCCTTTATGGACACGGAGGGAGGCGAAACCTGGTTGCGTAGCCCTGGTATCCGCCTCACCATCCGTCCGGGTTGCTTTCTGTGAGGAGAATTTATTTCGAAAGCAAAGATCAGCCGTGCCAATCTGCCTACATCATACGGTCCGATGGTGAATCAAGCACCCACCCTGATGCGTGTTTTCCCCTACACCAGATAATGATTTCACATCCTACGCGCAGGGCGCATCACCCACCTCATTGACTGCGATTTGGATGAATAAAAACCCCTCGTGGGAGGGGGTGGAAATTACATAATGCGTGAATAAAATGAAGGCGTTATGTACTATACTGTGGATATGAGAAGAAGGATGAAACGATTCTTCTCCCGTTTAATGGGACTTCTCCTCGCGATTGCATTGGTCTCATGCGGGAATGGGATCACGCTTCCAGCCGCGCCGACAGCTGATTCCACGGCAGACAGCCCTCCCCCAGCCCCGAGGCGGGTCTCCCCCGCA
>JBFYRY010000352.1:0-3491 GCA_041302025.1 Chloroflexota bacterium
CGGCAGTACGCAGGTCATTGACCGCGTATTTTTTCACCGCGTCGATCAACATTTGTTGTTCTTCTGTTGGATCAAATGAGTACATAACTTTTCTCCTTTGGGAGGATCTCAGTATCTGAAAACTCCCGCAATCTTCGATAGCGGGCAGGCTGACCCTGCTCCACTTCATCGAAATTTGTGATCTCGATCATGCCGTGCTCATAAAGATATTCGATATATGCACCAGTCTTTTCGATAACAAGCATTCCGTTGTAACCGCCCGTCTCGCCATAAACCGTTTCACAAACTTCGGCTATCGTAAGCGGATCGGCAAGAGCTTCCAAAGCCTTGCCCATTCGTCGGATGAGATTGTGGCGTGTCGCTTCGATGCGCGCAGGCAGGTCAGTAACGGCATCATCATGTCCATTCAAGGTCAGTCGCGCACCCGCTCCCCAATCCTGAAGGTATGCAAGCGACCCAAGATAATGGTCAAGCCCGCCATAAGGATTGATCGACTCGGGAGCCAGGTGCGGTGTGATCCCCTCCACGATCATGTCGCCACAGAAGATGACATCATCTAGCCGCATCGCCACATGACCTGGACAATGCCCCGGTAGATGGATCATTTCGATCGGCCCGACCTGCAAGTCATGTGATTCGTATGTGAAGTCAACGGGGGTGGATCGGTAAATGGCTTTCGTAAAACGGTAGATGCTGAGGAGTGAGTCACGTGTCTCTTCAGTGAGACCGGCCTCGGTCAGGTAAGAAGCGAGACGGCGACCGATCAGCGCAAGCCGCGCATCGTGAAATGCGATAGTTTGCAGGTCCAGACCGTGGCATCCGATCTTCGCGTTTGTCAGAGGTCTTAGTTTTGTGAGTCCGCCGTAGTGGTCAATGTGAGCGTGGGTCAGCAGGATATGGGTCAGGTCGGAAGGTTGCAATCCCGCCTGTTTCAATCCTTTCAAAAGGTCTTCGTGAGATACGTCGGTACCGGAGCCGGTATCGATCAGGTAATTACCCCCATCTTTCTGCACAACGTACGCATACGCCCAAAACTTCGGGAAAGCCTGAAGCGGAAGACGATGGATCTGCGCTCCACTGGACGTTTCAAAAACGGCGTACGAGGCTTTTGCACTCATTTGAGCAGTCCGTTCAAAAGCAGGTTCGAGTAATCGTCTGCGATCTGCTCGATGGTTTTTTCGCCATCGGGGTGATACCAGGTGATCGTCCAGTTCATCAAGCCCAGCAAGGCTCTGACGGTTAGCGCAATGTCATCGCATTTGAAAATTTTGTTGTTCACGCCGTCAGCAAGCACATCGCGCCAGAGCAATTCGAATTTATCGCGGCTGGGAACGTGTCGGGCATGCTGGCGGCGCTCGAGGGCACGATGCTCAAAGAGCAGGACTGTGGCAAGGTCACCGTTGTCGGCAAGGATCTGCATGTACTCGCGGATCATCAGGCGAAGTTTTTTATCGGTGGGGATATTTTGACTGGTGATGGATGAAATTCGCTCGAGGAGCAATTGCAGGGCACGGTCGAGGATCTCGAGCAATATCTCCTGCTTGGAGGAGACATGATGGTACAGACTCGCCTTTTGCAGATTGACTGCCTCGGCAATATCGTTCATGGACGCGCCATGGAACCCTTTTTGGCGGAAAACTTGTGCGGCGGCTTCGAGAATGTCTTCACGGGTCACGGGAACTCCCTACCGAACGGTCGGTTGTTATGGTATAATACCGCGAACGGAACACAAAGTCAAGAAATCTGTTTGGATTTCAACTCAAAAATGCTATAATGGATTTATGACTGCAATGGAAAACACACCCGAAACAGAACAAACGCCATCCCCCGAAGATATCGAACGCGAAAAACAGATGAAGCGCACAATGACCGGCGTGATCATTGGCGCGGTCATCCTGCTGGCACTGCTTGGCGTGGCGATCTATTTCCTGCTCCAGCCCGCCACCCCCACCGACAAGATCCGGGATATTTTCATCATCGTCGTGGCGCTGGAGTCACTGGTCATCGGCGTGGCGCTGGTTATCCTGGTGGTGCAACTGGCAAGCCTCATCAACCTTCTGCAAAACGAAGTCAAGCCGATCCTCAAAGCCACCACCGACACCGTCAACAACCTGCGCGGCACGGCTGAATTTTTGGGCGAGAATGTTGTCGAACCCGTCATCAAACTGAACGGTTACATGGCAGGCTTGTACCGTATGTTAGAATTGATGGGCATCAAGAAAAAATAGTTGAAACATACCTCACAGGTCTGCGAGACCTGTGAGGTATTATAACAATTACAACCAATAACCATAGGAGGTTACCATGTCTGATCGTGATGAATTCGGAGCCTTTCTCGTAGGCTTCATCGTAGGCGGACTGACCGGTGCAGTAGTGGCACTGCTTTTCGCCCCGCAATCGGGTGAAGAGACCCGCGCCCTGATCAAGGACAAATCCATCGAACTGCGCGACAAAGCACAAACCACTGCCGAAGAGGCTCTTGCCCGTGCCGAGCAGGTTGCCCAGGAAGCCCGCGCCCGCGCCGATGAACTTGCCAAACAGATCAAGGAACGCGGAACCGAGGCATACACCAAAGCCAGCGAACGCGGTCATGCCATCTACGAAGATGTGCGCGAACGCGGCAAGACGGCGGTCGAGTCGATCCGCAAGCCCAAGAAGTCTGACGAAGCGCCTGCCGTATAAGGCACGAGCGTTCAAACGAGGGTTTGACTCAGGTCAAACCCTCGTTTTTTATGCAAGACGATCGCCTGCGCCCTGTGAAAGCAATACTCCGGATCTTCTTCCAAATTCTCTATCATCAACTCGCTTTTGCTTATGACCTTGTTGCCTGGGTCGTATCGTTCGGTCATTGGAAAGACTGGGTCATGGAAGTGGTCCCGTTCATCGAGGGGACCCGGACTCTCGAGATCGGTCACGGACCCGGTCATTTGCACCGCTTCCTCATCCGCCGGGACCTGGTCGCCGTTGCGATGGACGAATCCGCCCCGATGGGTCGACTCGCCAGACGCAGGTTGATCTCAACGGGTTGGGAGAATAACTCGAAGACAGCCGCACCGACACAGCTTACACACCATACTGGCTACGCGCAAATCAATCTCACCCGCGGACTGGCTCAACATCTCCCCTTTCGCGATGGGTCGTTTGACACAGTGATCGCGACCTTCCCCGCGGAATACATCACCGACCCGCGCACATTGACCGAGGTGAGACGATGCCTGTTAAACGGAGGCAGGTTCATCGTCCTGCCTGTTGCGATGCCGAAGAACCGAGTCCTCTCGTGGCTGTTCAAAGTCACAGGGCAGACTCCGTCCGAGGCGATGCAAGTCATCCAGGAGAAGCTGAAAGAGCCGTTCGTCCAATTCAATTTTGATATTGCAACACAAGTCATCGAAAGAACGTCAGGCACATTGATCATCATTATCGCTGAAAAGAGAGAAACGAATTTATGATAAAGAAACTACGTGAACCCGTCAACAGCCTCACCCATTGGG
>JBFYRY010000108.1:0-11441 GCA_041302025.1 Chloroflexota bacterium
GCATGCGTACCCAGTTGATGAACTGTTCTACTTCGCTTTGCATGGTTATATCTCCTGAGTTCTTGCAGCAGAACATCGTTTCAATATATCCGTTTCTCTGGCAAAAGTACAAATACAACTATCAGAGTCTGTAAGAGTCAAGTAAAATCTATAGAGAATATAAATCCTGTTGAGAAGTTACCATGAAATCCTACCGCAAAGAAATTTGGTTCAACCTCCCCACCCGCCGTGGCTTCGTAAATATCACGCCGCAAGTAGAAACCTGCCTCCATGAGAGTGAAATACAAGAAGGCCTTACTTTGATTTCTGCCATGCATATAACGGCGTCGGTGTTCATCAACGACGATGAATCGGGATTACACCAAGATTACGAAAAATGGCTGGAAAAACTCGCACCGCATGAACCAATCAATCAATACCGTCACAACGACACTGGTGAAGACAATGCCGACGCCCATATGAAGCGCCAGATCATGGGACGCGAGGTGGTGGTAGCCGTGACAGATGGTAAACTTGACTTTGGTCCCTGGGAGCAGATTTTCTATGGGGAATTCGATGGTCGAAGACGGAAACGCGTGCTGGTCAAGATCATTGGAGAATAAATATGTCTGACGTAAAAGGCAAAAGTGAAACGCACGGCTGCATCGTATGCGGAAAACTTTATCAACTGCTGGTTGCGTATGATGCGAACGGAAAATATATCGGAAGCAAGGTGATGAGCACAGGCGGGAAGGAAGTGCAATATCCCGCTCGCCCGCTGGTGGCGTGCGAAACACACACTGATGAGGAAATCGAGAGGGCGGTAAAAAGAGTCTATGAGACAAACGAAATGGATGATGAATAAACGGAGGCAGAATGGAAATCAGACGATTCGGACGCACAGGACACATGAGCACGGTCGCCATTTTCGGTGCGGCGGCGTTTGGAGAGATCACCCAGGCAGACGCCGACAAGGTGATGGAGCTGGTTATCGAGGCGGGTGTCAATCATATCGACATTGCCCCGTCCTATGGGCAGGCGGAACAGCGAGTCGGTCCGTGGATGCCGCGTGAACGGGAGCGTTTCTTCCTCGGATGCAAGACAACAGAACGCACCAGACAGGGCGCATGGGATGAAATGCAGAGATCGCTCAAACTGTTGCAGACCGAAACCTTCGACCTGTATCAACTTCACGCCATCACATCCATGGATGAACTGGACGCCGTCACCATGAAGGGCGGCGCGCTCGAGGCGTTCGTGGAGGCGCGTCAGCGTGGACTCACCCAATATATCGGCATCACAGGCCACGGGGCGGATGCTCCGAAGATCTATCTCGAAGCGCTGCGGCGGTTCGATTTTGATTCCATCCTTTTCCCGTTGAACTTCGTCCAGATGGCTAATCCCGAATATAAAAAACACACCGAAGAACTCATCGCCGCCTGCAAAACAAAAGATGTCGGCACAATGGTCATCAAGACGGTCACCAGGGCACCCTGGGGCGAGAGGGAACACACTGCCACCACATGGTATGAACCGTTCGATCAAATGGACATGATCCAAAAAGCCGTGAACTTTGCCCTGTCATACGACGTGACCGGTCTTTGCACAGCGGGCGATACGCGCATCCTGCCGATGGTGCTCAAGGCTTGCGAAAATTTCAAGCGGCTGGACGACATCGAAACGGCAGAGATGATACAATCCGGTCAACAGTATGAACCGTTATTTGTATAGGAAGCCTGCTTTTCGATCATTATGAGTACGGAATTTTTCGACGCGATCAAACAGGGTGATAAGGAGGAGGTGGAACGCCGCCTCATTCTGGACCCGGGCTTGATCCACCTCAAAGAGAATGGACTCAGCCCGATCATGGTTGCCGCCTATCACCAAAAACCGGAGATCGCCTCCTTCCTCGCGGATAAGACCGTCGCCATCAACATCTTCGAAGCCGCGGCGACCGGCAAGATCAATAACATCATCCGCCTGCTGGCGCGAAACCCGCAACTGGTCAACGCCTGGTCAGAGGATGGATTCCAGCCGTTGGGTCTGGCGTGTTTCTTTGGTCATCTTGATTCGGCGGAATATCTCGTCAAGGCGGGCGCGCCGGTCAACGCCCAATCGCGTAACGGACTCAAAGCCGCACCCATCCAATCTGCGGCGGCGGGCGGGCATCGCAAGATCGTCAAAATGCTCCTTGAACATAATGCCGACCCGAACATCCGCGAACAGGGCGGCTACACCCCACTCCACGCCGCGGCACAAAACGGGGACGAGGAGATGATCCGCATTCTTCTATACGGCGGCGCAGACCTGACAGTGAAGAACAACGACGGTAAAACACCGCTCGACCTTGCTCTCGAAGCCGGGCACGAAAAAGCAAGCCTGCTCCTTGGAGAAGGCATCACAAAAAGATTCAAAAAGGGATTGGAATGACCTGGAATCAAAAAGGACAGGCGCGCGCCTGTCCTTTTTTGTTTACTTCAATTTTGATTATGGGCAATCGAACGTGTACTTTACCAGTCCTTCAATGGTCTGCGAACGATCCACCACATCGCCTGATTTCGCCAGTCCGACGAACTGGAAGTCAAACCAACCCCCGTCCTGGCGCAGATCGGGGTGTACATCTTCGCCCTTGAAGACCAGGGTGAAATTCCCGTTGCCGTTGGCGGTCATCTTGCCGAAAGCTTTGTATTCCTTTTGATAGAGGCGGTTTACATCCATAACGCGATAGTAGAAGACCACATCCGTAATGGTGTTATTCGCCGTTGTAACATTGAAGGTGATATCGCGCGGCGCACAACGCAGGGTCAGGTTACTGCTGGTCATGGTCATGTTGGTGAACACGCCCTTGCCCAGCGTATTATCCAGCGCAATAAGGCCGCCGGACGCAGGCTGTTCAACAGGCGCTTGTGTGGCGGGAACCTGTGTTGCTTCCACGACAACGGTCACCACTACAGGCGCGGCTGTCGGCGGGATCTCTGTGGGGACGGGCGTAGGAGGAATTTCAGTTGGAGCCTGGGTCGCTTCAATGACCACAGTTTGCACAACGACAACCGGCTCGGCTGTGGGAGGAACATCGGTCGGTGCGGCGGCGGGCACTTCCGTTGCGGAAGTGCAGGCTGTCAACGCGAGGACAAGTAACAAGGGCAAAAGTTTCTTCATGTCTATACTCCTTTGTGTAATTCTTATGCAATCTTAGTCTGGGAAAAAAATACTGTACATGGCACGCCCGCCTGTTTAGTTTTCAGTTTCGATAACTAACAGGATTGAATGTACCCAAAACACAAGATTTTCCTCGCACTGGCATCATTCACAAATTGTCGAACAACCATCTGATATAATTTTCGTCATGCTTACCAGTAAACAGATTGAATTAAAACTCGACAAAATTCTCTTAAAGGTACAGAAGCCCGGCCGCTATGTAGGGGGAGAGATCAATAGCATCGTCAAGGATTGGGATTCGGTCACTGCCAAAGTCGCATTTGTTTTTCCTGATATTTATGATATCGGCATCTCTAATGTGGGATTGAAGATCCTGTACGACCAGGTCAACCAGCGGGATGATGCGCTGGCAGAACGCGCCTATGCTCCCTGGCTGGACATGGAAGTTTTGATGCGCGAACACGGAATCCCGCTCTATGCGCTCGAATCAAAACGACCCTTAGCCTGCTTCGACCTTATCGGCTTTACTCTCCCCTACGAGACTCTCTACACCAACGCGCTGAATGTGCTCGACCTGGCTGGGATTCCCATCCGCTCCAGCGAACGGGACGCGTCGCATCCCATCATCATCGCGGGCGGACACTCGACCATGAACCCCGAACCCATGCACGCCTTCATCGACGCGTTCGTGATCGGCGAGGGAGAGGAAGTTATTCATGACATCATTGCCGTTGTGCAAAAGTGGAAGGTGGAAGGTAGAGATCCACTTTCCACCTTTCACCGTGTGGATGCGCTCCGCGAATTATCCAAAATCCCCGGCGTCTACGTTCCCCGCTTCTACACAACATCCTACATGGACGATGGCACCGTGGCAACCATCGAGCCGACCAGCGCCGATGCCCCGAAGATCATCACCAAGCGCATCGTCGCCAAACTGCCGCCGCCACCGACAAAATTCATCGTCCCAAATATTGATGTGGTCCACAATCGAGTCTCGGTCGAGATCATGCGCGGATGCACGCGCGGGTGTAGATTCTGTCATGCGGGGATGATCACGCGTCCGGTCCGCGAAAGAAGCGTGGACGAAATCCTGCAGGCGGCGGAGGAAGCCATCAAATCCACAGGCGTCGAAGACCTGGCGCTCCTATCCCTGTCATCATCGGACTATACAAACATTCTGGAACTGGTCACGAAGGTCTCGGAAAAGTTCGCCGGAAAGCATTTGAACATCGGCTTGCCATCCCTGCGCATCGAATCCGTTTCGATTGACCTGATGGAAAAACTGCGCGAAAGCGGGCGCGCCAGCGGATTCACACTTGCGCCCGAAGCCGCCACCGAGCGGATGCGCCGCATCATCAACAAGTTCATCTCTGACGAAGACCTTATCAATACCACGCGCGAGATCTACCGCCGCGGCTGGACCACGGTCAAGTTGTATTTCATGATCGGCCATCCAAGCGAAACGCTTGAAGATGTACAGGCAATCGCCGACCTGTGCAAACGTGTCATCGCCGAGGGACGCAAGGTCATCGGCATGAAAGCCAAACTAAACGCCGGTGTCAGCACGTTCGTGCCGAAATCACAGACACCCTTCCAGTGGGTCTCGTGCGATACACCGGAACAGATCAAAGCCAAGCAGGTATTACTCCGCCGCGAACTGGGACGCGACCGCAACATCAAACTCAGCCTGACCCATGCGGAGGACTCCTTCCTCGAAGCATGGCTCTCGCGCGGCGACCGCCGTATGGCAGAGGTGGTTTATTCCGCGTGGAAAAACGGCTCGAAATTCGACGCCTGGGACGAGGGCAAAAACTATGAAGGCTGGATGCGCGCCTTTGAAGAACACGGGCTTGACCCGCTCTTTTACACCCACCGACAGCGCCGCACAGACGAGGTCTTTCCGTGGGAACACATCACTGCCGCGGTTCGCAAGAATTTCCTCTTCCAGGATTTTCGCATGTCGCTCGAAGGTGAGATCCGCGTGGACTGCCGCCTGAACTGTTACGCCTGCGGTATCCTGCCCACCTTTGCAGGCATGCGCCGCGAGAACCCCGGCGAGGCGTGGAAGTGCCCGGATGTGAAAAGCCCGGCGGGCAGTAAACAATTATCTGACACCTGTTTGCCGGTGATTGGGGACTGATGAGCCAATTCATTGTGCGCGCCGCCACAATCAACGATCTTGAGACCGTCTGTCAAATTATCGTACGACAAAATACGGATGATTATGGCGAGCCGTTGAGGTCGCTCGATGGATTGCGTGAATTATGGACTTCAGGGGAATTCAACCTTGAAACCGGTTCGCTCCTTGCCTTTATCCCAAACGGAGAAGCGGCAGGTTTCGCAGAACTCTTGAACAAGGAAGACCTGTATCTCTACCTCGCACAAGACCATCGAAGCCCTGAACTCGCAGATCAATTACTTGCCGGAATGGAAAATTGCGCAAGAGTTCAAAGGAAATCCACGGAGCCTTTCACCCTGTACGGCAGGGCTGTCGAAAAGAATCAAATCATCAAACAAGCCTTTGAACGGAACGGCTACATCTCGAACCTTTCCTTCCTTATCATGGAATTGAGGTTGAGTGAACCTCCCGCAAAGCCGCAATGGTCTGAAGGAATCACTGTCCGCAAGTTCGTGAGCGGGCAGGATGAACAGACGGTCTATCGCGCCGACGAGGAGGCATCGGAAGATAAAGGCTATCATGCACCGCTCAGTTTCGAAGACTGGGCAAAACGCATGAGTCTCAACAGCGAATCTTTTAAACCCGATAACTGGTTCCTTGCCTGCGAGGGAAACGAGACTGCCGGGGTGTGCCTGAACGCGATCGACCGGGATACGAACACCTGCTGGGTGGACCACCTCGGCGTACGGCGCGCATGGCGCAAGCGGGGGATCGGTAAAGCCCTGCTCCAGCACACATTCAACGAAATGTACATGCGCGGCATGACAGACATCAAACTCAGCGTTGATTCAAAAAGCCTGACCAACGCGCCAAAACTTTATGAAAGTATCGGGATGCAAACGGTTCAGCATTATCATATCTTCAAGAAGCAGATTCAATGAGCACACCGAAGAAACAATTCGTCGACAAACTCCTGAATGAACGCGACAGGTTCGAGTTGTTGTTGAATCGCGCCGGTTACTCGCGCCGCATGACGCTGAAAGGCGTTGCCGGGAAATGGTCGATCAAGGATATGCTGGCTCACATTCTCGCGTATGAACAGTTCGTCGCGGACCGCATGTCCGAGATCGTACACGGCGAGACATACATTCCCTGCAAAACACAGACCGCGCTGGAAGCCTTCCTCGACCAGTTCGGCTATCCCGATTTCGGCTCTCCCCTGCTCGATGACGAGTCGCCGAACGAATGGATCATCGAGAAATACAAAAATGTCCCGCTGGATGATGTCATTGCGCAGGAACTCCAGGCATTCGATTCGATCCTATCATCGCTTGAAAAAATGTCCGAAAATACAATTCACCGGCACAACCTGTACGACCGTATCTTTGAACACACCGCCCAGCACTACCGCGAACACGCCTCCCATATCAAGCACTGGCTACGAACCAACGGGGTGCGGATAAAATAATGCGCATTCGGATCACCTTTTCAAAACTGGACGCATTGCGTTACACGGGTCATCTCGATCTGCACCGGCTATGGGAACGCACTGCGCGCCGCGCCGAACTCCCGCTGGCATATTCACAGGGATTCCACCCACAACCGAAGATCGCCATTGCGGCGGCATTGCCGCTCGGTTTCTCATCGCGCTGTGAGTTGATAGACCTGCGACTCGATCACGATGTCCCTTTGGATGGACTCCGCGAAAGGCTTCAGCAAGCCCTGCCAACCGGGATCCAGATATCGAACATCGAAAGCGTGGATGAACGCGCACCGGCACTGCAGACACAAGTCACAACAGCGGAGTATGAGGTCGTTTCGACGGAGGCAGGTTTCGGGTCCGACCTGAAGCGGAGGATTGATTCCGTCATGGAATCTGAATCCATCATCCGGGAACGCCGCGGCAAGACGTATAACCTGCGTCCATTGATCGAGACGCTTGAAACGCCTTCCGAGGGTAAAATCTTCATGCGTCTCACCGCCCGCGAAGGCGCAACGGGACGCCCCGAAGAGGTGTTAGATGTATTGGCTATCGCGTTCGAAGGGACGCGTATTGAAAGGTCTCGTCTGATCTTTATTTCATAATTTGGAGGTAATCATGGCATTGTTTGGAGCGTTTTTCTTTGGGTTCGTACCGATGTTCCTGTTTGCGGCGTTCGTCAACTGGCTCGACCGCTATGAAAAGGAACCGAAACTTCTGCTGGGCGCGGCGTTCGTATGGGGCGTGGTGATCGCGGGCGGCGGCGCGTATATCCTGAATACCGCTGTGGGTGTCAGCGTGTACGCCATCACCGGCTCAGCCAGCGCGGCGGATTTCAGCACCACTTCCATTGCGGCGCCGATCATCGAAGAGGCATTGAAAGGTCTTGCCGTCCTCGTGGTCTTTCTGCTCTTCCGCAATGAGTTCGACTCCATCCTCGACGGCGTTGTGTACGGCGCCATCGTCGCCATGGGATTTGCCGCCATCGAAAATGTGTTGTACATCTACCGGAACGGTTTTCAGGGCGGCGGCTGGGAAGGTTTCTGGACACTGGTCTTCATCCGGGTCCTGCTGGTCGGTTGGATGCATCCATTCTTCACCGCGTTCACGGGCATCGGTCTCGCTGTGGCACGCATCAGCCGCAATCCACTGGCAAAGATCATTGCCGTACCGGCAGGATATACAATCGCTGTGATGACACATGCCTTTCACAACACGTTCAGCAATGTCATTGGCGGCGGCGGCGGGTTCATCCTTGGATTGATCGCCGATTACATTGGATATGCCTTCATGATCGGCTTCATCATCTGGATGGTCGCGCATGAGCGTAACATCCTCAAGAGACAACTGGTCGAAGAAGTGAACAACGGCCTGCTCTCGCAAAAGCAATACCACACTGCCATTTCCTTCTTCCAGATGGGTGTACATCTTTCCGCGCTCACCTCCGGTACGTTCCGGCCCACATCGCGTTTCTATCAGGTGTTGGGCGAACTTGCCCACAAAAAGGAACAACGGTCCAGGGTCGGCGAGGAAAGAGGCAATACACAGATCATCGAAAAATTGCGCGGCGAACTCACACATCTCGCCCCGCTCGCAAAGGCGTAGACGGATACCAGACTTCGGAAATCCTGCGGACTTCCGAAGTCTTTTGCTTGATGATAAAATTCCATCGCCCGCCCCCGTAGCTCAGTGGACAGAGTGTCGGCCTCCGGAGCCGGAGAGCGCAGTTCGAGTCTGCGCGGGGGCGCCAGCAATCAAAAAACACCTGCTCGTTTTGAGCAGGTGTTTTTTGATTCGAAGGCGGGGGCTATTTGCCAGCCCGCATGAAGGCGGCGAGTCCTTTGAAGAAGCGACCGTTGATCATGAGCAGGAGCGCTTCGAGTTTGGGGCGGTTGAGTGGACCGCCCATCATCAGCATACCGCGCAGGGGCATTTCATTGATAATGGCATTCATAAGCATGCCCATGGGGGTATCTTCCTTTCCCTCAACCATCTTTCCGGTCTGGCTCTTCATCGCCTTGTGAAGAAATCTTCCGATAAACGAGCCGCTCATCTCGCCGATGGGTGTATTGAGGGTGTAACAGCCTTTTTGAGGAGCCGCATTTGCCGGTACAGGATGCCCGAGCAGGGCTTCGAAATCCTTTTGGCTGACGGACGCGCCTTTGGGGAAGTTGTAGTAGACGGCGAGTTTCTCCCTGTCAGCGGGGGAAACGACTCCTTGTGCGGAACCAACCTGAATGGTGGATGTGAGGCGGATGTCCCGCGAGGAGGCACCAACCAGAATCTCGAAGTCGCCCGCTTCCACGATCCAATCTTTGCGTGCCACGTCATAAAAAGCAAACGCGCGGCGGTTCAGTGTAACGGTCACTTCGGTTTCTTCGCCGGGTTGCAATTCGACCTTGGCAAATCCCTTGAGTTCCTTTTCGGGGCGGAACGCGGTGGATTCAACATCACGCACATAGACCTGGACAGTTTCTCTGCCTGCGACCTTGCCGGTATTTTTGACTTTCAGACTGACAATAACCGCCTCGCCATCCGGACCCTTCGACGCGCTCAGGACGCCGCCCTGATGAGCCTGCTTCAGTTTCAAATTGCTGTATCCGAAGCTGGAATAGCCCAGCCCGTGCCCGAAGGGGAACAACACGTCCTGCCCGACGGTATCGTAATAGCGGTAGCCGACATAAAGACTTTCGCGATATTCAACAACCGCCGGTCCGCCGGGGAAGGGTTGCGCCGGGGTATCGGCAAGTTTGAACGGGAAGGTCTCCGCCAGTTTGCCGCTCGGGTTGACCCTGCCCGTCAGAATATCGGCAATCGCGCCCGCACCAGCCTGTCCGCCGAGATACCCTTCGAGAATGGCGGACACATCATTGACCCAGGGCATTTCAACCGGGGAGCCGTTGCTCAAGACCACGATCACTTTTTTGTGCGCGCCGGCAATCCGCTGGATGAGCGCATCATGCCCGGCGGGGAGATACATGTGCGCGCGGTCGATGCCCTCAACTTCGTACATATCCGTCAGCCCGGCACAGAGGACAACCACATCGGCTTTGCCCGCGGTTTGAACGGCTTCATCGATTAGCGCATCATTGGCTTTATCGCCTTTTTCGGTGTAACCGGGAGCATACGTGAGATTGGATTCACCGACGAGTTTTACCAGTTCGTCATGGAGATTGTCGAGTTGTGTCGGGTTCATCTGCGAACTGCCCGCGCCCTGATAACGCGGCTCTTTCGCAAAGCGGCCGATCAAGGCGATCTTCACATTCGCCTGTAACGGTAAAATGCCGCCGTCATTTTTGAGCAGGACAGCGCCTTCTCCAGCAACGCGGCGAGCCAGGGCGTGGTGCGCCTTTGCATCGTAGGAGAAATCCTTTGAGAGGGTTTCATTGGCTTTGAAGATCAATTCGAGAATGCGTTCAACAGCGCGGTCAAGGATGGCTTCATCCAGGTCGCCCGATTTTACAGCGGCGGCGATCTTCGCATCATTGCCGTTCTGCGTGCCGGGCATTTCGAGATGGAGTCCAGCCTTCAGCGCATCCACCCGCTCGTTCATCGCGCCCCAGTCGGTGACGACCAGTCCTTTGTGACCCCATTCATCCTTCAGGATGTCGGTCATCAGATATTTGTTTTCACAGGCATACGTGCCGTTGATCTTGTTGTAGGAACACATCAAGGTCCAGGGCTGGGATTCCCTGACGGCGATCTCGTATCCGGTCAGATAGATTTCCCGCATGGCGCGTTCATCAACGACAGAATCGCTGGTCATGCGGCGATGTTCCTGATTATTGAGGGCGTAGTGTTTCAGGGATGTGCCAACACCCTGGCTCTGCACGCCATTGATGTGACTCTTGGCAATTTCCCCGGAAAGATACGGATCCTCCGAGAAATATTCGAAGTTACGCCCGCACAGCGGCGAACGCTTGATATTGATGCCCGGTCCCAGAATGACACCGACCTTTTCCTGGCGGCATTCCTCGCCGAGCGCCACACCCACCTGGTGGATCAGGTCACGGTTCCAGGTTGCGGCGAGAGCTGAAGCGGTCGGGAAACAGGTGGCAGGGACGCTTTCGTTCAAACCGACATGATCCGCCTCCCCGGCTTGTTTCCTCAAGCCATGCGGACCATCCGTCACCATGATGGATGGAACCCCCAGCCGTTCGACTCCTTTCAGGTACCAAAAGTTCAACCCCGAACACATGGATGCCTTCTCTTCCAGGGTCATCTGTGAAATCAAATCTTTGACGTCTCTCATCATATTCTCCACAACAAGTTTTTGTGAAACACAGTCACATTATACGATGGCTCAATGGGAGTTGCCGTGATACCCCCCCAGATATGGGGCGGTTTTTCGGAAAATCGCAAAAACCACCGCCATATGTAGCCAGCACCACGGCAAATCCTAGAGAACCTATACGATTCTTTTCGGGTAACAGTCATGATGCGGTAGAATCAGGGGGTGTTATTAAAACTCACGCGATCATTCCTTCTTTTGACGATTCTCATCTCAACCGGATGCAGTGTCTCGATCCAGAGCGAAAGCACAGCGACTGCCGCACCGGTCATTATCACAGCGACACTGCCGCCCGCCCCCACACCGCGCCCATCAGAGACGCCGCTTCCGCTTCCTCCCACGCCGACAACTGCTCCCGTTGAAGGGACAGCATCCACCCAGATCAATGTCCGTGCGGAACCGTCCACGGCGGG
>JBFYRY010000353.1:0-3469 GCA_041302025.1 Chloroflexota bacterium
ACCGGACAAGTGTCATCCCTGACAATGCCTGTCGCCGGCGGGTTGAACATTGAAAGCCTGCTGGTCTTCGATGCACAGGGAAATGAAACACTTCACCTGCTCAAACAACCGGATGGCTCGATCATGGCCGCCAACCAAGATGGGAACACATCCACTTTATCCATCGTAAAAACACTGCTGGTTGAAAGCAATCCGAACAGCCTGCCCAAGCGTGAGATCGCGGTGGACCCTGTGGACAGGCGTTATTATTACTTTACCGCCATTCCGGTCGCGTTTGAAAACCGGGTTGCCGGCGTGATGGTGGTCGGCACCTCTTTGAATACGCTCCTCCCCCTCTTTGAAAGCACATCCTCCGCAGATGTGGTCATTTACGACCACAACGGCGTAGCCATCGCATCCACCCTGGGAAGCCAGGGAATGGATAATCTATTCCTGCAAACCATTTCCATTACCAGGGAAAAATACCAGCAGGTCATCAATCAGGATGAAAGCGTCGAAGGCAGTGATTTCGAAGTGGACAAGCGCGAATACAGCCTTGCACACGGTCCGTTGAAAGTTGCCGATGACCGCCTGGCGGTCTTTGCTGTTGTCCTGCCAAGGGATTTCGTCGTCCAGTCCAGTTCGGTCAACCGTAACAACTACGTTTTCCTGTATTCCATCGCCATGGTCGGTGTGGTCCTGATCGGCTTCTTTATTGCGCGACTCATCATCACCCCGCTATCGCAACTGGTCCGCACCTCGCGCGCCATCGCCGAAGGCGACCTGACCAGACGCACCAAGATCAAAAGCAGGGACGAGATCGGAGTGCTCGCCAACACCTTTGACGAGATGACCGAACACCTCCAACAGCGCACGCTCGAACTCGAAAGGACATACGAGATCCTCAAACAAATGGACCGCACCAAGATGCGGTTCATCCAGGTTGCCGCGCATGAACTTCGCACTCCATTGACGCTTGTCCAGGGGTATGCCCAAATGTCACAACTCAAAGCCGCGGGCAACGAAGACATGCTGAAATATACACGCGGTGTCCTGGAAGGTACCAGCCGCATGGTGGAGATCATAGACGGCATGCTCGATGTCACGCGCATCGACAGCAACCTGCTTGAGGTCATGTTCTCCGAAACCGAACTCACCCAGGTGATCGAAAAAGTCAGCGAAGTCTTCCGGGATGCTTTTCAGGAACGCAACATCCACCTTCAAACTGAGGGCATCTCCGACATCCCGGTGATGCACGCCGATAAAGACCTGCTCTACAAGGTCTTTTACCAGGTTGTCGGCAACGCCATCAAATACACACCCGATGGCGGAAAGATCACCGTCAAAGCCTGCATGACCACCAACAACGGACAACCCGAGGTCGAAATCTCCGTTAAAGATACCGGCATCGGCATCGATCCCCAGTATCACGAACTCGTCTTTGAAAAGTTCTATCAGACGGGCGAAGTGCTTCTGCATTCCTCGGGCAAAACCAAGTTCAAGGGCGGCGGCCCGGGGCTGGGGCTTGCCATCGCGCGCGGCATCATGAATGCACACCGCGGACGCATCTGGCTCGAAAGTCCGGGACATAACGAATCAACCTGCCCCGGCACAACCGTCTTCATCCGCCTGCCATTCATCAACGGAAGTTCCAATGCAAGTGCGTGAACGTGAAAAGGAAGACCGGCGGGACTGGATCATCGTCCTCCTCATCCTGTTGTTCGGATTCCTGTGCATCCTGTTTGCAAGTGGATGGGCGCTCCGCCTCACCCCAAGCTGGAGGCTGGATTCCAATATGGAATCGAATCTCGACCCTAACGGGGATTTCCTAACGAACAAGCCCATCGACTTCTACGAACCCCTCGACCCATCCATCCTCACCCAACCAGTCTGGGCGGATGTGTTCCTGACACCGGGCGCGTTATTCGAAACCCGGACGCCGGTATCGCAGGCGAACACGCCGGTCGGGACAAATACCCCTGCTTCAACATTGGTCTACTCACCGACAGCGGTTAATATTACAAACACCCCGACAGTGATCGGCGCCATCCCCACCAACACACCGATTTATTTTCCTCCTCCTCCTTCCACAAATACACCGAAGCCATCTGCAGATCTTGAAATCACAAAAGACGACATGATTTCATCATACGTCCCAGGCAACGCGGTGACATATACGATTACCGTGAGAAACAATGGACCCAGAAACGTCACCGGGGCAGTTGTCACAGACACCTTCGATACAACCCGACTCAACAGCATCACATGGACATGCGCTTATACTGGCGGGGCATCCTCCACATGTACAGGGAGCGGAAATATCAATGACACCGTCAACCTGCCCAATAGCGCAACCATCGTCTACACGGTGACGGCGAATATTTCCGGCAGTGCAAGCGGTGATCTGGTGAACACCGCCTCAGTCGGCTTGCCGGCAGGCTATACCGACCCAATACCCGGCAACAACTCCGCAACCGACACAGACACAGTGACAACTGTAAGCGCCGACCTATCCATCACCAAGACCGATGTGCCCACATCCACCACGTATACTCCGGGTGGTTCAATTACCTATTCGATTGTGGTTTCCAATCCAGGTGCAAGCACCACCGCTGTAACAGGCGCAACAGTAACAGATACGTTTGATACCACCAGACTCAACACTATTACCTGGACATGTGCTTACACTGGAGGGGCATCTTCAGCCTGCGCAGGAACCGGAAATATCAATGACTCCGTCAATCTGCCCATTGGAGGAACGGTCACATACACAGTAGGCGCGAATATAAATAGTGGAGCCACAGGTAATCTGGTGAATACCGCCACGGTCGGCGCGCCTGTGGGCGTATTTGATCCCGACACAGGGAATAACACCGCAACAGATATAGACACCGCCGCCCCTGTCGCAGACTTGAGCATCACCATAACAGATAATGCAACAACTTATGAAGCTGGTGCAATTAAACTACTGCCAAACGTGCCTCCATATGCATATATAATAACAATTTCAAACGCTGGCCCATCGAATGTCACCGGCGCCACTGTATCAAATGTTTTCCCAAATGGGAACATTGACACCACCTTTATAGCCTGGGGTTGGACCTGTACTCCTTCTGTCGGGGCTTCGTGCTCTGCAGCGTTAGGACTTGGGAATCTCAACAATCAATCTGTAGATCTGAATAGCGGCGCATCTGTAACCTTCTACCTCGCCGTACGGACTGCTTCCAGTCCGGTCGGTGATTTGGTCAATACCGCTACAGTGACAGCGCCGGGCGGTGTCACGGACGCCCCAGGCAACAACTCTGCAACAGATACAGATACACCGATAGTCTCATCTGGCACAACTTATGGGAACATCGGTACAGGACCGGGCGGCGGGATTACCACGTTGCCGCAAAACACAACTATTATTCTTACGCTAAGTTCGCCGGTAACGAAGGGACATTCAGGAATTGATATTATTTATTATGAAGAACCCAACGGAATCGGT
>JBFYRY010000354.1:0-3467 GCA_041302025.1 Chloroflexota bacterium
CCATCTCATGGGGTGCGGGGTAAAATTACCGCACCCCATGAAAAGCAGGTGACCGAAAGATGACCACCCCTCCCGAGATCGTTTTGGAAATGAACAGACTGATAGACGCCGCCCGCGTCCAGAAAATAGATATGCGCGTCATCGGCGGGTTGGCTGTCCGTGTACATAGCCCGGTCCAGCGGCAGGCATTTACACGCGAGTACCCCGATATTGATTTTGTCGTGCACAAAAAAGCACGCCGCAAACTCTCTCCCTTTTTCAAGGGCATGGGATATCTCCCCGACAAACAGTTCAACGTGCTCAATGGAACACGTCGCCAGATCTTCATCGATACCCGTACCGGCAGGCGTATCGACGTTTTCGTCGGCGACTTCGAAATGTGTCACAAACTCCCCATGAAGAACCGCCTGAAAGCCGACCCTGTTACCGTGCCTCTTGCCGAACTTCTGCTTTCCAAAACCCAGATCTTCGAACTCAACCGCAAGGACGCGCTCGATATCATTTCACTGCTCCTCAACAATGAACTCGGGCGCGACGACGACAAAAAGATAAACCTGCATCGTATCGCGCGATTGTGCCTCCGTTATTGGGGTCTGTACAAAACAACTTCCATCAACCTTGCCCGCGTCGAAGATATGCTTCTCAATGAGAACCTGGGTTTATCGCAGGAAGAACTTCAGGTCGTTCTGCGTCGCATCAAGCGGATTCAGCGGACATTCAAGGCGATCAACAAAAATTTGTTCTGGAAACTTCGCAACGAACTCGGCACCCGTATCCGCTGGTATGCCGAGGTGGAGGAAGTGGATCAATGACGCGTCGCGCACGCATCGTCATTGGCATCTTCATCCTCGCCGCTTCCCTGACCTTGTTGATCTGGAGCCTTGCGCCGATGCGCCGGGAGATACGGACCCAGCCCATCGCTCCCTCTGATTTGCAATTACCGACCCCATCTTCGCTTCTTACTCAGCCGATACCTGTCTCGTGACCAGATTGCTTTTGCCTGCCCGTACCATTTTTCCATTGATCGCGGGGGTGGTATTGATGCTTACGACTCTTGCATGCGGGATGGGTGCGCCTTCTGAGAGTCCCGCGCCGATTTATTCGACCCCATCCCTGCCTTCCGCCACAGCAGTCATCGCAACACCGGCATCTCCCATTCCAACGGTACAACCGCAACCGGCGATCCCTGAAAGACGTTTCCTTACGCTTGAATATCCTCCCCGTATCCGTGCGGGTGATTCGGACCGGATCCACCTCACTCTGGAAGTGGACGACCTGGGAAATATCACCCCAACCGCGGTCATCGGCGGAAATGTGGTGACCGGCGATGTTATCGAGGTGCCGAATCTATATGAAACACATCGTGTCATCGTCGAAGCGAAGTTCGACGTCGCAGGGCTTGAAGTATCTCCGCCGGGTCTTTCAAGCCAGGCACTCGAGCAGGGACAGTCGGTCACGTTCTTTTGGAGCGTCCGCCCGGAGGATGTGGGAATCTACCGCGGGACGGTCTGGTTGTATCTGAGGTTCGTGGACAAAGTCAGCGGGGAGGAAAGCCGGAAAACGGTATCAGCCTACGGCGTGGATATCGAGGCGGTGAATTTCTTCGGTATCTCCGTCCATTGGGCGCGGACGCTTGGCGTCACAGGGTCAGTTATCGGAACAGTCGTCGGCTTTCCGTTTTTTGAAGATATCGTCAAAATTGTTTTCAAGAGGCGAAAAAGTCGTAACTGAAAAATATGACGAAAATCACCTGAAAAATTGACATGCCGTCAATCTTCTTCGATTGTTCTTTATGGTACAATTTCGCCGCTTGTACTCCAAGTTTTGGCACAAGTTAGAATATTTTTCGCCGGAGAACCTATGAGTCAGTGGATTTACATCGGTTTGTTCTTAGTTGTGGGGTTGATCATACCGGTCGGCGCGATCGGCGTGGCATGGATCCTGGGACCCAAGAAACCCAATCCAATCAAACAGTCGACATATGAATGCGGTATCGAAGCCGTGGGCGATAGTTGGGTGCAGTTCAAGGCACAGTATTACATCTTCGCGCTGGTATTCCTGGTGTTCGATGTTGAAACTGTTTTCCTTTTCCCGTGGGCGGTGAAGCTCGGCTCGCTGGGTTTATTCGCCGTGGTGGAAGGTATCATTTTCATTCTCATCCTTGTTGCCGGGCTGGTTTATACCTGGCGCAAAGGGATGCTGGAGTGGGTGTAGATCGGATGTAACTATATGAGAAGGCTGACTGGAGGTTCAATCCATTCAGCCTTTTCTTTGTGTAATGACCTCACCCTCATCTTGCTTCGATTTTGTGGCGTCCGGACGTCACGCGAAGGGGAGAGGGGTTAAGGAGTAGATATGAGTTTTTGGAATGATCCCCTCAAAGTAGCCGCAGACTGGTTGCTGGGCATCTTTACAGGCTGGGGCATGCCGGAGATTGCCGCGAATATCCTGATCGGCTTTCTCGGCATCTTCATACTGATCGCCATTTTGATGGTGATCGATATCGCCCTGGTCTGGGTCGAGCGCAAGGTGGTGGCACGTTTTCAGGACCGCATTGGTCCCAACCGTTTGGGTCCATTCGGTTTGATCCAGCCGTTCGCTGATATCGTCAAATTGTTGATCAAGGAAGATACGACCCCCAGCGGCGCAGACAAAGTGGTTTACAACATCGCCCCGATGCTCTCAATGATGTCCGTGTTGATCTTGTGGGCGGTGGTGCCGCTGGCTCCCACCATGCTCGGCGTGGACTTGAATATCGGCGTGTTGTATATCATCGCCGCTGGCGCCATCGGTACGCTTTCCATCATCATGGCGGGCTGGTCGTCGAATAATAAGTTCGCCCTGATCGGCGCGTTCCGTCAGGTGGCGGTGATGATCTCGTTTGAAGTGCCGATGCTCGCCATGCTTCTCATCCCCACGATCTTTGCGGGTTCGATGGGAACAGTTGCGATCACCGAGGGACAGGATATCTGGTATTTCCTGCTTTCGCCGCTTGGTGCATTGATCTTCCTCATTGCGGCGATCGCCGAATTGGGACGCTCTCCCTTCGATATGGCGGAGGGCGAATCGGAACTGGTCTCCGGTTTCAATGTCGAATATTCGGGTATGAAGTTCGGCATGTTCTATGCAGGCGAACTCCTCCATGCCTTCACCTTTGGCGGTTTCCTGGCGATCATGTTCTTTGGCGGTTATCGCTTTTTCGGTCTGGAGAAGATCAGTCCCTTCCTTGCCATCGCGGTGCTGGTATTCAAATCCTTCATTGGCTACTGGATCATCATGTGGGTCAAGTACACCCTGCTCCGCATCCGCATCGACCACATGCTGGCGTTCAACTGGAAGTTCCTGACGCCGCTGGCTTTCACCCTCCTGATGGTGACCGCGTTGATGAATGCGCTTCTTTCCGGAGCTTCAAGCTGGCTCTACGTTGCAGGCATGTTCCTCTCGAATGTTTTGGTCGCGTGGATCGC
>JBFYRY010000109.1:0-11394 GCA_041302025.1 Chloroflexota bacterium
ACCCGCATCCTGTCTGCGGCAGACCGGGAGATCGGAGGTTCGCAATGAGCGAAGTGCCTCTTACTCCGGGAGCGGGTTTTGAATTGAACATCTAAACTCCTCCTGGCGCAAGAGATTTGGCGGAAAGAATAGCCGCCGCAACCCTTTCACCAAACTGGTTCTCGTCTCCAGTTCTGGGATGTGGACGCGTTGCCTGATACCGGTTTGGAAAACGTAGCAACGACTTCAGTCGTTCTGTGTAAAGCGACTAAAGTCGCCACTACAGAAATTAATCCAAGGAAGTTTATATGGAAACTGATCTACGAGTTTTATCAGATGCAGAAGTGATACAGGTTCACGAACGGAGCATGTCCGTGCTTGCGTCCACGGGTGTGCGCGTGGACTCTGTGCAAGCCCGCAAGATATTGAGAAGCGCCGGCGCCGATGTGGACAACAAGACAAAGATCGTGCGCTTCCCGCGTTCGATGATTGAGGAGACGCTCAAGGTGGCTCCGAAAAAATTCTCGCTCGGCGGCAGAAGACCCGGCTGGGAATTTAAAGTGAACGACGGTAAATGCACACTGCTGGCAGACGGCGCGGCGATCTACATTGTCGACGGAATGACAGGCGACCGGCGCGTGGCGGGACAGAAGGATTGGGTGGATGCAACGCGCATAATCGATTCGTTGGACGAGATCGGCGTGTATTGGTCGATGGTGGAGCCAACCTTTGCCGTCGACTCGATCGGGAGTTTCGTTGGTTACTGGCGGGGGATCGTCCGCAACTTTACCAAGCATATACAGGATGCCACCCACACAGCAGAGGAAACACGCTGGATGCTGGAAGTGCTCGGGACGGTCTACGGAGGCAAGGAGGGAGTCCGCAACACGCACCCGATGTCGTTCCTGCTGACGCCCGCTTCGCCCCTCGTTTTGGAGGGTCCGCATACTGACGCCTTTCTCGCCACCCTCGGCTGGGACATTCCCGCCGCGATCATGCCGATGCCCATGATGGGCGGGACAGCGCCCGCCAGCTTGATCTCGACCATCCTTGTAGCAAACTGCGAAACGCTCGCCATGCTCTGCCTGGTGCAAGCCGCGTCGCCGGGTACGCCCGCAATTTACGCGCCCTGCCCCTCCATTATGGACCCCCATACCGGAAGATTCACCGGCAGTGAAGTGGAGCATGGTCTGCTGGGCGCGGCGGTGACGGAGATGGCGCGTTATTACGGTCTGCCGGTGGAGGCATCTGCTGGAGGCAGTGGTCCCTTTATTCCGGGCGTGCGCACTTCGTATGAACGGGCGATGAACTGGGCAACCTCCATCCTTGCCTGGCCCGACCTGCTGGTGGGACCCGGTCAACTGGGCGGCTCGATGTTCCTCAGTTACGAACAGATCCTGATCGACGTGGAACTCTTCCGCCGCTCCAACCGCCTTTCCGATGGCATCGATACCAGCACGAAAGAGTGGCTTGAGATCGACCTGGCGGCAGTGGGACCCGGCGGCAATTTTCTCGGACGCAGTTCCACGCGCAAGGCACTGCGGAGCGGCGAGGTCTATATCAGCGACTTCGACGAAAATCTCACCTACGAAGCCTGGGAGGCAGGCGGCAAACGCCCGCTCATTCAGGAACTAAACGAGTGGGCAAAGGAGATCCTCACCACACACCAACCGCTCCCGCTGGACCCGGACGTCGACAAGGAATTGGAAAAGATCGAACAAAGAGCACGAAAGGAACCAAAATCAAAATAAGCTCAAATCGCTACCTGCGGCGTCCTTTGCGAAGCACTCCCGTGGAGCGCCGCCGAGGACGGCGGCTGGAGCATTGTTAGATAACAAAGGATAAACCCTATATGCGTTTTCAAAGCCAACTACTATCCGACAACGAAAAAGAACACGTTCATCAGGAGACCCTGCGGATTCTGTTCGAGGCGGGGATTTTATTTCACAGCGAGAAGGCACTTAAATTGCTGGAGTCAAACGGCGCGCGCGTGGATTGGGACAAGAAGATCGCGCACATCCCGCATGAGGTCGTCACGCAGGCATTGACCACCGCGCCGAAATCGTTCGTGCTCGGCGCGCGGAACTCCGCACATAATTATCCACTGCCTTCCCCGGTGTCACGCTACGCACTGGATGGCACAGCCGCGTTCGCACAGGATTTTCATACCGGCGAACACCGCTACGGCACGGATGCAGACAACGTGCGCGGCTTGCGGGTCTTTCAGGAAATGGACATGGGCGTGATGGCGTGGGCGCCCGTCTCGGCGGAGGATAAACCCGCAGACACGCGTCCGTTGCACGAGTTTTTCAGCATCTTCAAAAACACATCCAAGCACGGACAGCACGAGGTGCATTTCGTCGAACAGGTGCCGTATCTCGCAGAAGGTTTGATCGCCGTGATGGGAAGCGAGGATGAAGTCCGCAAGCGGCACGCCTACTCGCTGATCTACTGCCCGGTCGCGCCGCTCATGCACGACGGTCCGATGATGGACGCGTACATCGAACTCGGCGCGCTCGACCTGCCGGTCATGACCCTGCCGATGCCTGTTACTGGCACAACGGGTCCCGTCTCGCTCTTTGGCAACATCTGCGTTGCGAACGCCGAAGCGCTCTCTACGATCATCGCGTTTCAACTCGCGCACCCGGGGAGACCTGTCATCTATAGCAGTGCCACGGGAACAATGGATCTGCGGAACGGAGCCTTCATGGGCGGGACTCCTGAAATGGGACTCATGTCTGCCGCGCTGGCTGAAATGGGACGTTTCTACGGTCTTCCTGCGACCTCGGCTGGATGCACCTCCGATGCGAATGAACCTGGTCCGGATGCGGTTCTCGAAAAGGTGATCACGTCCATTGCGCCGGTGTTGGGAGGATCAGACGTCATCGTTGGATTCGGCGAAGTGCAAAGCGACCAGCTTCTCGTCCTGGAACAGATCGTGGTGGATAACGAGATCGCCCATTTCTGCGAACGAGTCTTCCAGGGTGTGGATGTCAGTCCCGAAAAAGTCCTGACCGACGACATCCTGAAACTGGGACCGGGCGGGAACTTCCTGACGCGTCGCTCCACCCGAAACCTGGCTCGCAGTGGTGAACTTTATTTTTCGGGACTGCTTGACCGCCACACGCTCGAACAGTGGACAAAACTGGGCAAACCCGGGTTATACTCGAACGCACGCAAACGGGTTGAGGAAATCCTTGCCGGACCGATGCAGGACCCCCTGCCCGATGACGTCACTGGAAAACTGGAAGAAATACTGGCAATTGCCGATACACAACTTGCGTAATTTTTCTACTCACATGTCATTGCGAGAACGGTTTCGCGCTGAGCGGAGTGCAACGAAGTCGAAGCGCCGCTCGAAGCAATCTCTCATTGCCTTAGCCACAGATTTTTCTGGGAACATGAGATTGCTTCGCAACAATCGCTCGCAACGACATAACAAAAAATCATTAAGGAGGCTTATATGTCTGAAGAACTTTTGAAAGCGATGGCACAAAGCATCATTGACGGGGAAGAGGAAGTTGCCTCGGATCTGGCAAAACAGGCTGTTGAGGCAGGGATGAATCCACTGGATGTCATCACAAAAGGGTTCATGCCCGGGGTGAACGAAGTGGGCGATAGTTTCGCCTGTGGCAATGTGTTCCTGCCCGAATTGGTGATGGCAGGCGAGGCGATGAAAGCCGCCATCGCCGTGCTGGAACCTGAACTGAAGAAGGCAGGTACGACACGCCAGATCCTCGGCAAGGTCGTGCTGGCGACCGTCGAAGGTGACATCCATGAGATCGGCAAATCGCTGGTTGGCACGATGCTGACCGCGGCGGGCTTTGAAGTGCATGACCTGGGCGTTAACGTGCCTGCGGACAAGATCATCGCCAAGGCTGAAGAAGTAGGCGCGGACATCGTCGGCTTGAGCGCATTGCTCACCACCACCATGGTCAGGCAGAGGGAAGTCATCGAAGCCATGGACAAGAAGGGCTTGCGCAAAAAGACCCGTGTCATGGTCGGCGGCGCGCCCGTGACCAGTGACTGGGTGCAGAAGATCGAAGCGGACGGTTACAGCGAAGACGCCATCGGCGCGGTCAATACCGCGAAGAACTTGATGAAAGAATAAAGGTCATGTCACTCTGATGGAGCGGTTGCTGCGACCGAAGAGTCTTGCACCTTGTAGGTAGAGACCCTTCGCTCTGCTCAGGGTGACATGTATGGAAAATCCATGAAAACAATAATCAGCAGTAAAAACAAGAAAGCGACCATCAGCACAGACGGTCCATTCGTAGTGATCGGTGAAAAGATCAACCCGACAGGACGCAAGAAACTCGCGGCGGCGTTACAGGAGGAGAATTACGATTACGTCCGTGATCTGGCAAAGAAACAGATCGAAGCGGGCGCGGACATCCTCGATGTCAACGTGGGCATGGCGGGCACGGATGATGTGATCTTCCTTCCCAGGATCGTGAAGATCCTCGTGGAGGAATTTGACGTTCCGCTGTGTCTGGATACGCCGAACCCCAAGGCTTTGGCGGCGGCGCTCCCCCTCGTGCAGGGACGGGCGCTGATCAATTCAGTGAACGGCGAAGACAAGTCCCTTGAGGCGGTGCTCCCGTTGGTCAAGGAACACAACGCGGCAGTCATTGGCTTGACCATCGGCGAAGGCGGTATCTCCAACGACCCTGAAATGCGTCTCGCCGCGGCGGCAAAGATCATCGAACGCGCGGGAAAACTTGGCATCCCCATCGAAGACATCGCCATTGACCCGCTCGTCATGACCGTCGGCGCGGACAGCAATGCCGGGCTGGTCACGCTAACCACCATCGAAATGGTGAAACGCGAATTCGGTGTCAACGTCAATCTCGGCGCGAGCAACGTCTCATTCGGCTTGCCCGAACGTGATGTGATCAATCAGGCTTTCCTGGCGCTTGCCATCGGCGCGGGCGCAACCTGCGCCATCACTGACCCGATGAAGTACAGCCTCACTCTCAAAGCCATTGATCTACTGCGCGGACGGGACGGCTACGGCATGAGGTATTTGAAGTATTACAGGGCACACGCGCCGGAAGCAATTCCACCCAAGCAATAACAAGAATAAAGGGACCTGACATAAAAAAAGAAAAATCAGGTCTCTTTTATAATCATGCCATGCCCACAAACCTCCTCATCAACCTTCTTGGCTGGACGGCTTCGATTCTATATCTGCTTGCGTATGCGCTGGTCTCTACGAAGAAGACCGAGAGCGATTCGGTCCTCTATCAGGGCATGAACATCGTGGCGGGCGTTCTGCTCGTCATTTACACGCTCACCCTGGACGCATACGCCACGACCGGTCTCAACGCCGTCTGGGTCGCCATCGGTCTGTTCACGCTGGGACGAAAATGGCTCACACGAAACTGAGTCCACGCCATACGCCGTCCGCGCGCGTGGATGAACTGTCAACGGACTCGTCGCATTATCGCTTGACTGTCCCTGCTGGAAAAGCGGATCAATATCGCGTTGCGCAACTGGATGACTACGCGCTCCTCACAAGAAGACGATTCCCACACCATTTCAACCTAAGCCTGAACCTGTCTGCCCGTACCTCCAGCGACTCCATCCCTGGGACTTGGGGATTTGGTTTGTGGAACGATCCCTTCGGATTCTCACTAGGGTTTGGAGGGAATCCGTTCCGGCTCCCTGCCCTGCCGAATGCGGTTTGGTTCTTTGGGGCGTCGGAGGAGAATTATTTATCGTTCAAGGAACCTTTCCTCCCCGAGCGGAGCGGAGCACAGTCGAAGGGCGCTTTAGCAAGAGACGCTTCACGTAGTGGTCTCGATACGAGCGAGAAGATCACTCGCTCTACTCGACCAGCAGTTAACGGCTTCCTAGCTCAAACATTCCGCTCGCCGAGGTTTCATCCATTGCTGGTACTGGCGGGAATGGCGTTTCCTTTCTCGCGCAAGATGACACGGCGGATGCTGGGACGCGTCATTGCGGAGGATGGAGTCGCTCTCAGCATGGACCCACGTCAATGGCACGGATACAGGCTCGAGTGGAGTCCGAGCCGCGTGTTGTTCGAAGTGGATGATGCACTCGTGTTCGAGTCGGCTGTGAGTCCGAATCCGCCGTTGGGGTTAGTCATCTGGATAGACAATCAATATGCGGCATTTACCCCTGAGGGAAAGATCGGGTTCGGCGTTTTGGAAAATCCCGAGCCCACCTGGCTGGAGATCAAGGACCTGGAAATAAAATAGACCCTAAAGGTCTTCGAGACCTTTAGGTCTATGAAATTAATGGATTATGCTTTCTTTGCCTTCGCAATTTGCATTTGCACAAGCGCATACACAACGCCGATGCCCAATGCAATGGCACCCAGCCAGTTGATCGTGAGCGGCAATTCGAACGGCAATTTACGGAAGAGGGTGTCGAGCAGGATGCCCAGGATGAACATGCCGCCAAACATGCGGTTGTGATAAAAGCAGAAACCAGAGAACCAGGTGGGCCAGAAGACTTCAAAGCCCTGCGGTGCAGACTCGGGGCGCGGCTTGGATAGCACCGCCACTGCATAGAAGGCGCGCACCACGCCGAATAACACCAGCAACATGAACGTGGAGAAATAGCCTGTTGCCACAAGGTAGATCACAACGCCATACGCCGCGATGATGGAAAAGATGGTGGTGTAACGGGCGAAAGTCTGCCCGACGCGCACGGGGAAGGTGCCAACGCCCTTCTTCTGGTCATCCTTCATTTTGTCGATGTGCTTGCCGATATTGATGCTGGCAACGCTCAAGCCGAAAGGCACGCCCGCCAGGACAACCTTCCAGATATTGCTGATGTCGCCGTTGCTTCCATATGCCAGCACAAGATACACACCGGCAACAAGGATGGGTCCCCAGATAAGGAAGATGGCGAACTCGCCGACCCCCCAATACTTCAATGGATAGGTGTATGCAAGAAGCACAAACGCACCAAAAGCGAACAAGCCGATGATGACCGGGTTGAAGCTCGTGTAGAACAGGGCAAAGATACCGGAAAGCGTGGCGAGTACTCCGCTTACGAGGAACCACTGGATCTGCTTGCTCTTCGACCAGAAATTTTGCACCAGCGGATGGACACCGTATTGCGTGCGGAAGTAGTAATCCTTATCCACGCCGCGCGAGAAGTCGGTGTAGTCGTTGAGCAGGTTGTTCGTACCGTGGGCAATAAACAAACCGACCGTGGTAATGAGCCATGGAAGCCAGGCAAAGTAACTGTCGCGCCAAGCCAGCATTCCTGCAATAATGCAGGAATATATAGTGACCGCAGTGACGGCGGAACGCGTGGCGATCAGCCACTTGGAGATGACATCCAGCGCGTCCCACTCTTTTTTGTCATCCATTTTGATGAGTTCCCATGAAGCCTTACGCCACATGGCAAAATTAATGTGCATCATTCTCTCCTAAGAAATTAGTCTAACGGCACAAGCCGTTGCAGGTAATTCAATTAGGCCTCTTGCAAAAGTATCTCTTTGCCACGGATTTACACAGATTTTTTAAAATTCGTACAAATACGTGAAATCCGTGGCTAAAAAATCTCAAGGCAAATCTACATCACGACTTATGCAAGAGTTCTATTGTGTAAAATTATACAACTAAATAGCGTCATAAATCATCAGCGCGAAAAATTAAACAAACAAGAGCAGGAGAGTTTCCCGCTCTTGTTTGTCAATCCAATTTTGAGATCAGAAGTGTATTAGCGCCAGAAGTTTTGCGTGAATGGGATCAAACGCAGAGCGACATCGATCAATAAACCGAACATGAAAAGCGAACCGAATTTGCGGTTGTTCCAAAAACCCATCGGTGCAAAATAAAGCGGCCAGCCACCCTGCCCGGCTGGGAACCCATCGGGACACGTCTCAGGCTTGGGCTTGAGAAACGCCGGATAAAGTTGCTTCAAGGTCGGGAGCGCAAACAGGACAATCAGCATGACCGGCGTGAAGAACTTCGTTGCGATCAGGTAGAAGGTGAAAAGGTAGGGCAGGATCATCATTGCCAGCACAGTATAGCGGGCGGCTTTCTCGCCGATCACAACGGGCAGGGTGAAGATCTTCTTCGCTTTGTCGATGTTGAACTTGTCAATGTGCTTGCCAAAGATGACGGTCGTCACGCCCAACACGTAAGGCAGGCTGGCGATGACCACTTCCCAACTCCAGGTGTGCGCCAGGACGTAGTAACCGCCACCGATCATCAATGGTCCCCAAACCAGAAGGACGGCGATTTCGCCAAGTGCAATGTACTTCAAGGGCCAGGTGTAGAACAGCACAAAGAATGCACCCAACCCAAGCAGAATCCAAATCGTGGGGTCGCTGGCGTTGATGAAGATCAGGTACAGCCCTGCGGCAAGCGCAAGCAGACCAGTGACCGCGAAATAGGTCAGGTGCTGACGCTTGGTCATCAGTCCGCTGGCGATGGGTTGCGCGCCGTAAATGGTGCGGAAGTAGTTATCCTTGTCCACGCCGCGGACAAAGTCGGTGTAATCGTTGAAGATGTTGTTGCTGGCATGAGCAAGGATGAGTCCGAGGGTGAGGGCGATCCAGGGGATGAAACTGAACGATCCATCGCGCCAGGCAAAAAGTCCCGCGAGAGCCGCTGAGATAAAGGTCATGATAAGGACAGCCGCGCGGGTCGAGATCAGCCATTTGGAGATGACATCCAGTTCATCCCATTCGGCTTTCGATACTTCGGGGATCACATTGAGGGCTTTACGCCACATGGCAAAATTCATTTTTCGATACTCCTTGGTGAAATTTGACAGATTATACCCAAATTGCAGTTCACCCGCCCTGATTTTCAGATGGATTGGAATCCCGACTCTCTCCACCCCTGAGCCTGCGGCAACGTAAAAAGGAACTTCGCCCCCCTTCCCGCCTCGCTCTCGACCCAGATCCTGCCGCCGTGGAATTCGACGATTCGCTTCACCAGGGCAAGCCCCACACCGGTCCCTTCCGCCATCGGGTCGAGTTTGTTGAACAAACCGAAGATGCGTTCGTGGTGCTCAGCAGGAATCCCGATGCCGTTATCACGCACGAAAAAGACGGGCATGTCATTTTCAGAACCTTCGCAACCGATCTCGACCACAGGCGCGGACTGTCCCGCAGAAAACTTTACCGCGTTATCGATCAGGTTTTGAAGCACTTCGAGAAGCCTGCGGCGGTCGCCATAGACCACAGGGAACTCCCCAGTCACCCTAACCTGCACAGCAGACGATTGCAAGCGTCCCTGCAAAACATCCAGCGCTTCATCAATCAAATTCCGAAACGATATGGGTTCGGGGGCGTTCATCATGCGCCCGATGCGCGAGAGTTCAAGTAGTTCGTTCAAGAGACGGTGCATTTTATCCACAGCTTCAGAGATACGGACAATATCCCTGTCCATGCGCTCACGGTTCCCCGAACGGGCATCCTCCCCAAGAAAGCCGAGAAAACCCTTGATCGTAATGATCGGCGCCTTCAGGTCGTGCGAAACGGTATATGTGAACTGCTCCAACTCGGTGTTCTTTTCCGCCAGCTCACGGATCAGGCGTTCGCGTTCGATTTCCGCGTGTTTTCGATTCGTGATATCCACGACCGTGCCAGCCATGCGGACAGGTTTTCCATTTCCATCGCGATACACCTTGCCGCGTCCCTCCAGCCAGCGCACTTCGCCATTCTTCCAGAGGAACCGATGCTCCACCACATAATCGAAATCCTTCTCAGACAAAGCCCTACCGATCGAATGTTGTATTCCGGGAAGATCCTCGGGGTGGATGAGTGACAGATACGTCTCATACTTGCCATCGAACTGTCCGTCCGCCATCCCAAACAACGCCTCGGTTCCAGCGGACCATGAGACTGCTCCCGTTTCGATGTTCCATTCCCACGTCTCCATCTTCGATGCGGCTAATGCAATCGCAAGATGTTCCCGTTGATTGATCAGCCGCTCTTCGACCCGCAGGCGCTCGGCATATTCATTCTCTGACCGCTTGATGGATTTCCTCAGCGTATTGATCATGAAAAATATTTCGAGCGAGATCAGCGCAAAGACCGTGGAAAGATCCAATGCAATACGGAACGGATTTCCCACCACGGGATGCAACAGACCTCGATCTTCAAATATCGCAAGCGTCCATACCGCAAGGATGTTCCAGACCGTGACCAAGGTCACAGCACGCCAGCCCAGCATGAAACCCGCCCCAATAAGGATCACAATGTACCCAAAGACCGCCGTATCGCGCACGCCCTCGACCCGGCTTGCGATCCATGTTAACCCGATCCATCCAACGAACAGCAAGAACATGCTCGTTTCACGGACATACCCGCGTCGGATTATCCTATTGGCAAGAAGTTGCGACAACAACAAAACAAACAAAATGACGTTCGCAACTCCCATTGCAAAACGGTCAAACAGCACATTGAAGAGTATCAACAATAAAAGAATGCCCGCCAGGGTCAACGTCATGTAATGCAGAAATTCGGCGCGGCGTGTTTTTTCGAGATTGTCTTCGAAACGGGGCGGATCAAGTATCCGCTTGAAAAAATTCATTCGTCAGCCTCATCAGGTATCGGCGGGATGGGAAGCGCTAGGTCAACACCCGCTCATACGTGGCAATGATTTTATCCCACAATTCGTTCGCGGCATTGTCCACCGTCTGAAATTCAGGATGCGCCTCAAACCATGCCAGCGAGCGGCGCAGTCCATCCGCCCAAAACACTTCGCATTTGTAATCAGGCACGAATCGTTTGATCTTGCTGTTATCAAAAACCACACTGTTGGATTTGTCACCGATGAGACTCCCCACCGCATGATCATCGAACCGCGCAATGAAATCAGAGGGGATGTGAACCATGTTCGGCTCCGCACCGAGGGCTTGATACGCTTCGAGATAAATTTGATTCCAGCTGAGAACTTCATCCGATGTTATTTGAAACGCTTCGCCGATGGCTTTCTCATTCCCCAACAACCCGACCAGACCTTTGGCAAAATCCGCGTTCCAGGTCAGCACCCACAGCGACGTGCCATCACCAGGGACGATCACCTTCTTCCCGCGCTTCATGCGGTCGATCACTGTCCACGGGTGAAGCCAACTTCCCACGCTGAACGGGATCTGCGAAGGTCCATATGTCAACGACGGGCGGATGATCGTGACAGGAAATCCTTCATCACGATATGCCTGCATCAAACGTTCTTCGCAGACGATCTTGTTGCGTGAATATTCCCAAAACGGATTCTCCAACAGCGTCTCTTCGGTGATCAGATAATTTTTCACAGGCTTTTGATATGCCGATGCTGAACTGATGAACACGAACTGATCGGTCTTGTCGCGAAAGAGGCGCAGGTCACGTTCGATGTCGTCCGGGGTAAAAGCGATGTAGTCCACTACCGCATCGAAACGGCGACCAGCCACCAGCGAGGCAAGATGCGCTTCATC
>JBFYRY010000355.1:0-3458 GCA_041302025.1 Chloroflexota bacterium
CCATGAGGTTCTCCAGTTGCTGGTCGGGATACCTCAACTGTATTGAATCTCATGGACTTTTGTCAACCTTCTTCCCAAGGTAGCAACTTGGGTTAAATATGAAACTTTCCGATATCGAATTCCGCGCGATGAATACCTGGTGGCGTAGGTGGGGGCACCAATATTTCGAACTACCCATGTTACAACGCATCGGCTTGGACGTGAAAGACAAGGACGTTCTCGAGATCGGTTGCGGCAACGGCTTCGGTGGCTATTTGCTCAACCAACTCGAACCGAAGAGTTATGTGGGATTGGACGTGATGGAAGAGCAGATTGCCATCGCACGGAAGAAGTATCCACAACTCAAATTTCTCGTGCAGGATGCGACTGACCTGAGTCTGTTTGCGGACACCAGCAAGGACGTGGTCATCATCTTCGGCGTCCTGCATCACATCCCCGAATGGCGCAAGGTGCTTGATGAGATCGCGCGCGTGCTCAAACCGGATGGCAGTCTCTTTCTCGAAGAGCCGCGCACGCATGATGTTCAATTCTTCGATTTCTTCTTCCGCTGGGGGCATCCCGATTCCGATTTTGGGTTGAAGGCAATGGAAGAGCACCTGAAATCACGCGGCTTTCATTTCAAGAAACAGTGGACGCCATTGTTGACGATGTACCGCGTCTGCAAAGTGTAATTACCCAAGCAATTCCTTCAACACCTCTTCCGTATGCTCCCCCAACCTCGGCGGCGGGAGTTTGTACTCGACCGGTGTATCGCTGAATTTCAACGGCGAGCCGACCAGTCTCAAGTCTCCAATCTCCGGGTGTTGCATGTGGGTCAACATTTCACGCGCTTCCACCTGCGGCATGGAAAAGACTTGTTCGAGATTGTTGATCGGTCCGCAGGGGAATTCGTCGCCGATCAGGGAAAGCCATTCGTTGACGGACTTTGTCAGGAAAATGGGTTTGAGGACGGCGATCAATGCATCCCTGTTTTGCACGCGGACGGAGTTCGTCACAAATCGCGTATCATTTACCAATTCCAATTTACCAATTACTTCACACATCCTCACAAACTGCCTGTCATTCCCCACCGCGACTACGAACCAACCGTCGCTGGCTTGAAAGCTCTGATACGGGACAATATTCGCGTGCGCGTTGCCGTATCGTTTGGGCAGGTTGCCGGAAATCAAATAATTGCTTGCGACGTTGGCGAGCATACCCAATTGTGAATCGAACAAGGAAATATCGATGTGTTGTCCTTTGCCGGTATGCGTCCGCGCTTGAAGAGCGGCGAGAATGGCGATGACCGCGTTTTGCCCGGCGAATAAATCCGCAACTGCCACGCCGACTTTCATCGGTTCGCCATCAGGTTCGCCGGTGAAGCTCATCAGTCCGCCCATGGCTTGAACCATGAAGTCGTAACCGGGCTTGTCGCGCAACGGTCCGGTTTGCCCAAAGCCAGTGATCGAACAATAGATGAGACTCGGATTGATAGCGGAAACAGACTCAAAGTCCAGAGAGAAGCGGGCGAGGGAGCCGGGACGAAAGTTCCCGACCAGCACGTCGCACTGGCGGATGAGTCCGTGCAGAAGGTCGCGTCCCCCTGCCGTTTTAAAATCCACTACGATGCTACGCTTGTTACGATTGACGCACAGATAATACGCGCTCTCCCCTTTCGCAAATGGCGGACCCCAACTGCGCGTCTCGTCGCCCTCGGGCGATTCGACCTTGATGACATCCGCCCCAAGATCGCCGAGAACCATCGTACAATAGGGACCAGCAAGCACACGACTGAGATCGAGCACACGAATTCCGTGTAAAGGTTGCATAATTCTCCTGTGGCGCAAGATGGCATCTTGCGCTACCAAACGAAACATGAAACGTGACCTCTATTTTAGCAAACCAATCATGAACGCGGCGGGATCTTTGGGATTCTTCCCAAACCTCCGAGATTTTCACGAAGCGAATCTCGGAGGTTTACTTGGCGCGTTCGTGACGAACCCGTTCTCTCTCCGCCCGCGCCTGCCTACTTCCCAACCAGCCGTGATCGAATACCCGGGCGGATTCCTGCTACACACCGGCTTGCCGAATCCTGGATTGAAAGCGGGCTTGAAAAAATATTCCGCCAAATGGACACGTTCCGATTTGCCGATCATCGTGCATCTCATGGCTGACCGCCCCGAAGAGACACAGAACATGGTGCGAATGTTGGAGGAGATCGAAAATGTGATGGCGGTGGAACTCGGCTTCGCTCCCCTGCTATCGAACGATATTATATTGCTCACATCGGAAATGTGTCTGGGGGAATTGCCGTTGATCTTCTCTCTGCCCATCGAACAGGTGCTGACGCTGGGTCCGCGTTTGATACAGGATGGCGCGCAAGCGATCAGCATCGCGACGCCACGCGGCGCGCTGCTGACTGATCACTTGATCACTGGCAGGCTGTATGGTCCGTCCCTCTTTCCTCAATCGCTGGAGACCGTTTTTTCCGCCGTCAAGATCGGACTTCCCATCATCGGCGCGGGAGGTGTCTGGTCCAAAGAAAACGCCGACGCGATGCTCTCGGTCGGCGCGCTGGCGGTGCAGATGGATGCGGCATTATGGAATCCCGCCTCTACTTTTTCGGCTCCAGCAGCATGATGGGGATATGGCGGTGTGAGGCGCGTTCCTTGTACTTCTCATACCCTGCATAATACGAAACCGCCAACTGCCAGTAGTGGTCATAATCATCCCCTTCCAGTTCACGAGCAATATACTTCCCTGACCTGCCGTTAAATAACACATCACATTCAGGATTCTTTTTCAGGTTGTAATACCAGCCCGGATTATGTTCACGTCCAAAGCTGGAGGCAATAAGGGCGATCCGCACTCCTTCGACCACCCCGATCAACGGCATGGTGCGCGGCAGATTGGATTTCGCACCGAGGGTCGTGATCTCGACGATAGGCCAGCCCAGGATCTCGGCCAGGGAATGTTTTCCATTGGTCCGTTCCAGTAAGGCTTTATCCAGTCGATGGATCCAAGGCGCGAAAAAAGCTGTCACCGGACGGATCATCACGAAACGATGTAAAAATTTTTGAAAGGTGTTCGGTTTCGTTATTTTTCGAGCCATATCGTGACCGGTCCATCGTTGTGGATCTCCACCAGCATGTGCGCGCCGAACTTTCCTGTTTGAGTCGGGACTCCATACCCGCGCAATAATTCGGCAAAGCGGTTCACCAACGGCTCCGCCACATCAGGCAGGGCGGCTTCGATGAATGAGGGACGGCGTCCCTTTTGGGTATTGGCATATAACGTAAACTGCGAAACGACGATCGCTTCGCCCTTCACATCCAATACGGACAGGTTCGTCTTACCCTGTTCATCTTCAAAGATTCGCAGGTTGGCGACTTTTTCGGCAAGGAATGTGACCTGCTCTTTCCCATCACCGTGTCCGATGCCCAATAGAATCAACAGACCTTTTCCGATGCTGGAAATGG
>JBFYRY010000356.1:0-5472 GCA_041302025.1 Chloroflexota bacterium
GAGATCTTGCAGGCTGGCCGCATCCAAAAATCGGTAGAGCGCTTTCTGGTCCGCTGCCCAGATCAATTTTCGATATCCATATTCCCCCCCTGCCGAATCGGTGACGATCTTTTTGTCGGGATCAACAGCCACGATCGTCGTATTCGTTTTGATCGTGCCGCGATTCTTTTCAATAAAAGCTGTCATTTTTTCAGGGATCTTCCCTGTGCCACCAACGGGATAATGATAGTCCAGATATAATGTAATGTAGCTTAGGGCAAAGAATGCCGGTGTTTCCTGAAAGAAATGCTGGCAAATGATATCGAGCAGGCTTTGGTTTTGCGTAAAGCGCCTGAGAAAATCCACAACCGGTATCTGTAGTTTGGCGATTTTGGGAGCAGTGAGGGCATACTTGAACATCCAGGGAAGGATGGTTTTTATCATGTACTCCCGGTCCTCCTTCATATCCAAAAAGAGGGGATTATCGATCCCATACTGGATATCCATATAACGCATGATCTTTCTGATCTGGGCAATGATCTCGCGGATCTCTTCCCTGCTCTCCGGGTACAGATCATTAAGAAGATTCTGATAATCGGTGATGTTCTCTTCGCTTTGGATGCGGATCACCCGGTCTTCCACCCCGACCGAGATGTTGTTCCGCACAAACTCAATGTTCACTCCCAGTTGTTTGAGCATACGGAACAACACCCCGGAGTTCTCCGTTGCCCGAATGCCGCCGTCATAGACGAAACCATCGCGTTCGAAGGAATTGATCAGACCGCCGCATTTTCCCTCTTTCTCGCAAAGTAAAACCGAATAACCGGCTTTTGAGAGATAAGCCGCTGAGACCAATCCCGCGATCCCACCGCCGACGATAACCACATCGTAATTCATATCCGCTCCTCTATAAGGTTCTCAAGAAATCGTAATACAGATTAAGTGATGTGAAGTCATTACAAATGCAGACAAAAATCATATCATTCATTATGGCAATTGATCCTTCCCAATCAGACCAGTCAGTTCTTCACTAAGACTCCATACACGTTTCCCAAGGGAACGGTCCAGTGCATGAGGGGCGGGCTTTTCTTCGATTGTCAGGTGGAAGAATTTTCCGCTCACATCAGCCATTTCGGGGGCGACAGCCAGATAATGGATCGCGTCTCCTGAAATATCCGCGTCTTTTAGATATGGCAAGATCATAAAACGCTTATAGAATTTATATAGCCAGCCGTTGTTCATGCCGATGTTCGACCTGACTTCGCCGGGATGCATGGCATTGATCGTGACGCCGCTCCCTTTGAGCTGGTCTGCGAACTCCCAGACGGTGAGCAGTTGAGCGACTTTTGAAGCCCCGTACCCTTTCAAACCTTTATATTTTCTTTTTTTCCAGTTGATGTCATCCAGGTCCAAGCCGCCGAAGCGGTGACCTTCGGAGTTGATTTGAAGGATGCGAGCCGGTGCACTTGCGACCAATCTATCGAGAAGCAGACGCGTAAGGAGAAAGGACGCCAGGTGGTTTACACAGAAAACAACTTCGATGCCGCTCTCGGTCAATTTTCTGGTGGTGTTATGCAGGCCCGCGTTGTTGATAAGAACGTCGAGGCGGGGATACTTTTCGAGAATAACCGAAGCAGCCTGACGCACGTCGTCGAGGCGTGAAAAGTCCGCCTGGATGATATCCACCTGTGCGTTGTAGTCCCTTTTCAATTCCTCCCGAACGGAAGATGCCTTTTCGATATTCCGACAAACCAGGACAAGGTGCGCCCCTCCCTGCGCAAGGTGTCTGGCAGCGTGATAACCAACCCCTGACGTTGCACCTGTAAGGACACAGACCCTGCCGTCCATGCGGGCATCCGTGGTCTTTTGGGGCATACGTGCGTTGGCAATAAATTGAAGTTCTTCAGGAAGTTTCATAAAGAATTGGCGTTACCCGAAATATTTACGCATGAACTTTCTATAGGTTTTTTTGAAATAGGGGATGCCGTTGAAAATATCGCCCCACATGTCAAAGTAATCCCGCTGATGAATGATCCTGTGATCGTCCCCGAGTGTCAGTTTGGAACAACCATGTACAGGCGTGGGAGGATATTTGTTGAACATCATGGTCATCTTCCATTGGAAGAAGATCTCGTTCGGGTTCATCGCCACCGAGAGGATATCCATGTTCAACTGTTCGCATCGACTGGTCAGCCGGTCACATAGCGCGGTGAATTCCTGTATTCCCTCGATCCGTTGGATGCTGTCTTCAAAAACAATGTCCTCGTGATAATAAGGGAAGATGTGCGACCAATCGGGCTTGCCTTCTCTATTGTAAGTTTTGGACCATAACTCACGAAACCGTTCAACAGTAAGTGGTTCTACTACAAAATCCATATTCATTAATCCTTTATCGTAAATTCTGGCAATTGTACCCCAACCAGCTACGGTATCGCACGGCCGGGTTCCTCGCTTAGCATGGTTGTAGCAAAGTCCGGTTTATGTCACCCTGAGGGAGCGGTCTTCAGCGACCGAAGGGTCTCGGACACGTCGCAGTAGAGATGTTTCGCTCCGCTCAACATGACATATCCTGGTTTGTCAAGCGACTTTGTTAAAACCAGACATCGCTTAATCTTTCCATCTGACTTGGAGGTGGGGTAGTGATATGGTACCTGAGACTCATGCCGGTTTTCACAGTGCAGGCTGAGGGTCCAGTTTGAGGCGGAAGAAAAGGCTGGGGAAACGCCCTGAATCGGGCAAATCCGCTAAAAATCAAAATAATTTACATAAAACCAAAATATTTTGTTTTTCGTCAAAACTATTGACTTAAATCCAAATATTTGCTAAGATAGCGGCATTGGAGTACCCCAAATGCCACTTATCCCGCAATCCTGCCCCAGTTGCTCTTCCCCGCTCATCGTCACCCAACTCAATTGCACCGCGTGCGGCACGGGCGTGGTCGGCAAGTTCGAACTTTCGCCGTTCCACCGCCTTTCACCCGAGCGCCTGAAATTCCTTGAGGTTTTCGTCCGCAACCGCGGCAACGTCAAGGACGTGGAACGCGAAACAGGCGAATCCTATTGGGCGATCCGCCGCCAGCTCGATGAAGTCATCACCGAAATGGGCATGGAACCGCCCAAAGAGGATGATATCTCGACCCGCCGACAGGAGATCCTTGCCCAACTCAGCCGGGGTGAGATCAACGTGCAGGAAGCCACAAAACTACTCTCGCAAATCAAAGGAGACCTCTCATGAACGGACAAAAAGAACGCTTAATGGTGCTGGACATGATCGCCGAAGGGAAGATCACCGCCGAGGAAGCGGAGCAACTCTTCAAGGCAATGGATGAGGTGAAGGAAGAACCGGTTCTGGCTGGACCTGAGCTTGTTCCGCCTCTATCGCACTTATCCCATCTTTCATCTCTTTCTCCAATTCCCCCCGTCCCCCCCACTCCGCCGTTATCCGGCAATTCATCCGCCGCCAGGGAAGCGTGGAGCCAGACGGGCTGGGTGAATGGATCCACCTGCGCATTCACGATATCACCCCTCGTTACGTCCGCGAACTGCGCGACATGGGCGTCAGTGGGCTGGATGTGGATGAACTGGTCGAGATGAAACGGAATGGTGTCTCGGGAAAATTCATCTCCGAAATGCACGAACTGGGGCTGAAAGACCTCAATACCGACGAGATCGTTGAACTGGTCAACAACGATGTCTCACCCAAATACATCGCGGACCTGCGCCAGGCAGGCTTGAAGGATCTCGACGTGGACGAGTTGGTCGAACTCAGCCAGCACGACGTCTCAGCAAAGTACATTCTGGAACTGCGCGAGCAGGGATTGAAAGACCTGGATGTGGACGAGATCGTGGAGCTCAGCAATCACGATGTTTCACCCAAATACATCGCAGAGTTGAAGAAGTTGGGCTTCAAGAACCTGGATGTGGACGAACTGGTGGAATTGGGCAACCATGACGTCTCCCCCGAATTCATCGCCGAGATGGCAAAACTCGGTCTCAAGGACCTGGAGGTGGACGAACTGGTGGAACTCACCAACCACGATGTCTCTCCTCAATTCATCGCCGAACTGCGCGCGCTGGGCTTCAAAGACCTCGATGTGGACAACCTCGTTGAACTCCGAAACCATGATGTTTCTGCGGGTTTCATCGCAGCGCTGATGGAACTCGGTCTCAAAGATCTGGATGTGGACGAGATCGTGGAACTCCGCAACCACAATGTGACCCCGAAATTCGCGCGCGAACTGCGCGAAATGGGATTTGAAAACATCGAAGTGGACGAACTGATCGAAATGAGCATCCACCATGTCACGCCAAGGTTCATCCGTGAGATGCGGGCGAAGTACAGCGAAGACCTGACCCTCGACCAACTGCTCGAAATGCGCCAGCACGGCGTGGACGAAGACCTGCTCGAAGAACTGCGTACCGCAGGGGTGAAGGTCAATGCGAAGTAGGAAAGCGTAAAAAAGCAACAGTCTCGAAGACCGTAAAAGTCTTCGAGACTGTTTTTGTTTTAGGCTGGGCGGCTCTCTTTTTCAAAGCGCTCCATTGAGCATCTCTGTGGGATGTGTCATTGGGCAAAATATGGCATCCACAAGAAATCAAGCCACCATTTACCAAAAACTGCCATCAATATGCTTATACAAAGTATCCAAAACCCCGCCATCATAAGTATGGAGACTTTTAGCCCTCCAGACTGTTTGCCTAGCTTGTAGGCGCCAATGGAGCCAAAGATCAAGACAGGCCAGATGATACACAGAAAGTAATTGATCATTTCTCTCGTCTCCTTACGCGATTCGTCACTTCATTGATCACAACGTTCCCAAATCGTTTATATTTTCCACCCCCATTTCGGGCCCACATCACTTCTGTTCAGACAAACGCTTATAAGTTCGTATACCACTACGAATGCCGACGATCATGGCGGTCACTACACCAACGATGGGCGAAAAAGTAATTGCCATCATCGGACCCACTTCAGTAAAAGTGCCAAACAGTGAAAAGAATCCATAAATCAAAAGGAAGGTTGCCACTGCCCCGCCCAGGAAACCGCCAATTGCATGTCCAAGCCCTGTGAGAATACTGCTGAAAATGTTCCTGCCCATATTTTCGTTACCAGTTGAAGAATCCATCGTTTTTTCTCCTTCTTTGACCTATAGACTCAACACTGGGAATCCCTTTTAGTTTTCCATAAAATTCACCCCGTAGAACGATCAAACGCACCCAAGATCCACCCCCGCATCAGGACTGATAAAGGGGCCCCCTCTCCCGTCTCCCCCAAGGGAGAGAAGCCCAAACCATTCTCGACCAAACATTGACTTGGAAACTCAATCCGCCCATCAACCCAAAAAAGAAATCGTCCCGATACCCTCTCCATTTGGAGAGGGACAAGTCATCACGCCGCCCTCTGTGACTATAATGATGAGACACTGGTACCCACTAGTTTAGTGTGCAGGGCGTAGGAGAAAAGGCATGTCTCAAGAACAGGACGGCAAGTTGG
>JBFYRY010000357.1:0-3424 GCA_041302025.1 Chloroflexota bacterium
CAGGCTATATTCATCCAGGGTAATGTCCTCCCACAGACCCAGCGCCATGCCGGGTTGATGCGGCAGGCGGTGAACCTCGCCTTTCTCGTTGAGCATCAGAGGGGGTTCGTGACCGGCGCGCGCGTACGAAAACTTCCCCGTTTTGGTGTCCAATACGCCGTATAACGCCGTCACAAATTGTGTGGATTTTTCGAGCCGCGTGATGTGTTTGTTCACCATCCGCAAGACCTCACCCGGGTCTGAAGTGCGGTCCGCTTCGGCAATGATGAGGGCATGCGCTCTTGCCATGAAGATCGCAGACGGCACGCCTTTATCTGCTACATCGCCGATCAAGACTCCGAGGTTATCTTCGCCGAGATCAAAGACATCGTAAAAATCGCCGCCCACCTGCCGGGCTGGGAGGATGCGCCCGCCGAAGTCGAAGGCTGGGTTGACGGGTAACACGTCAGGCAGGATCGACATTTGAATATCGGCGGCAACCTTGAGTTCCCGTTCGAGGCGCTCCTTCTCGATCAATTGCTCCTGCGCGGCTTTGAGTTCGTCGAACGCTTTTTGCAATTGGCGGTTCTTCTCCGTCAACCCGCGGAAGGTTTGTACATTCGTGTTGACCAACCGCTGGCTGAGAACGCTCACCATGGATTTCGCCAATTCGGGGTGCCGTTGCAAAAGTTCCTTGAATTGAGTGCGGCTCAAACTCAGCAGGACAACATCCCCGCGGGCGCGGGAACTTGCTGTCCGTTGACCATCCGGCTGGATGAGACTCATCTCACCAATGTATTCCCCCTCGTGCAGGATGTTCAATACCAGTTCATCGTCTGTGTCGGGTCCCATCAGGATCTCAAGTTCCCCCGATACGACGATGTACAAATGTTCGCCCACCTCGCCTTCACGGAAGAGGATTTCGCCTGATTTCAAATTGACCACTACGAGTTCTGCCATTAAGCGGTTCAATTCTTCCGCGGGCAGGTCTGTGAAGAACGGGATTTGAGCGAGGAGGTTTGTTGACATTTATCTGGCTTCTTTTTTGAATTAAGGGTCTCGACTTTATTTTACACCTACAACCGGTTTTCTTCGTATTTTTATCTGACCCTCAAGCATGGCTGTAGCAAAGTCGAAAGGTTCTTTAACGCGAATGCCACGAATGAACGAATCGCACGATTTTTTCAAGGTTTATTCGCGTCATTCGCCAATTGGCGTAGTTCGCGTTAAATTACGCCATAAGACCAAAGCCTTGTCAATGGACTTTGCTACAGCCATAGACCATCAAGGGACTTCGGTCAGGCGGCGCCTAAAACTCAACGGTTTCTTTTCCGGCGAGTCTTTCCTGTATCCGTTCGACCACAGTGTCAAGATGTTTTGGCTGGTGAACATAATCCAGGTCGTCCGTCCTGATCGTGAGCACCGGGCACAAGTCGAACGCGCTCAGCCAGTCGTCGTAAAAAGAATCGAGCAGGGCCAAATATTCGGGGGTGATGCCTGTTTCCATGTTCCGGGCGCGGCGGCGGATCCGATCCATCAACACGTTCACCGGAGCCTTGAGGTAGATGAGCAGGTTGGGACGCGGCATACTGCCCACCACCAGGTCGAACAAGTGCCGATAAGCAAGATAATCCCGTTCGGAAATATCCCCCATGTGGTGCAAAGCGCGTGCGAAGATGTAACAGTCCTCGTAGATGCTTCGGTCAAGGATCGCGGAACGGGAATCGCGCGCCGCCAGCAGGTATTGATCGGCGCGGTGTCCCAGGAAGAATATTTGCAGGTGGAATGCCCAGGCTCGCATGTCGGAATAAAAATCCGCCAGGTAGGGGTTATCCGCCACCGATTCGTACCCGGTCCACCAGCCCAGCCGCGAGCCGATCCGCTCTGTCAGCGAAGTTTTCCCCACGCCGATGTTGCCCGCAACCACAATAAGGTGTTTGGTCATATTCGCCTCACAGAATGAAGATGGTTGCAGTATAGGCGCACCGTACAAATTTGTCGAGATTTCTTCGGCGCTGTTGGTATAATTCGAGCCAAGGAGATTTTATGGATTCAAAACTCAAAATACGGGATACATCCGGCTGGACAATGTTTGTGTTTGGAGCCCTGGCGCTTCTTCTCGGGTTGATCGGCTTGATCCGTCCCGAACTGCTTTTATCTCTCCTTGGTTTTTCCGTGCTGGACCGGACGGCAAGAGCTGTGGGAGATTACACCATTGTCTTCATGACCGCTTCCTCAATGGCTTCTTTCAATATGGGCGTGTATTACATCCTTGTCGCGTTGAATGACGTGAAGAAGTTCTATCTCTGGACGGTCCCCTTCAGACTCGTAACCTTCACTGTCTTTACCGCCGTTGCCCTGACGGGAACGGCGCCCATGCGGTTCATTGGCGTTGGAATATGGGAAGGACTGGGAGCGTTTGCCACCGGTCTTGCCTTGTATTTTGAAAACAAACAGACGCCAGCGCCAGTTCCTGCGCCGGCAAAAAAGAACAAAAAGAAATAGGAAGTGCATCATGAAATCAACATGGATCGAATACAAAGGCAGGAAGATCTTCTACCAGGATTTTTCGAAGAACTTTTATAACTCTGCGGCGGTCAAAACGGAACTGGCAGAGGTGCAGGAGGTCGTCAAGGCTCAACCCAAAGACTCCGTCCTCGTTCTTACCGACATGCGTGATACCAATGTGGGAAGCGACCTGCTCCCCGCCATGAATGCCGCATCTGCCGCCACAAAGGACCATGTCCATAAGACCGCTGTGCTGGGGGTGACGGGTGTGAAACGCAAACTGGCAGACCTGCTCACATCGTTGACCGGTCAACAATTGAAATATTTCGATGATGTTGAAGCCGCCAAACAATGGCTGGTGGAAAGCTAGAATAAGGTGTTGGAACTCCGAGATGTACAAAATCCCGGAGTTCTACTTTATAATGACGAAGTCATCATTGTTCAGAGGAGTCTCTCATGGCATATAAGATCAAATTCGGCACGGACGGCTGGCGGGGAGTGATCGCGGAGGATTACACATTCGACAATGTCCGCCGCGCCGCGCAGGGTTTTGCATCCTATCTTCTTGAAAAGGGATTTTCGGGCAGATGGGTCGTTGTCGGTTACGACAAGCGCTTCCATTCCGAGAATTTTGCCGCCGCAACCGCCGAAGTGCTGGTTGGAAACGGCTTGAACGTCTATCTGACAAATGGCGCAACACCGACCCCGGTCATCGCCTTTGCCGTGGTAAACAGGCAGGCTTGCGGAGCGATCAATATCACCGCCTCGCACAACCCTCCCACCGATAACGGGTTCAAAGTCCGCGACCCGAACGGCGGAGCGATCGACCCCGAGGGTTTGCTCCGCATCGAAGCGCTGATCCCGGATTCGGTCGAGTCGGTGAAGCGGGTCAGTCTTGACAGCGCCATCCACGACAAGAAAGTCGTCTACTTTGACG
>JBFYRY010000358.1:0-3416 GCA_041302025.1 Chloroflexota bacterium
GCCAACCCCATCAAGGATGATAATGCCGCGAACAATGCCTGGCAGATGGCGGCATTCTCCAGCCGCGGTCCCACAGACGATACCCGCATCAAACCCGATGTGGTCGCCCCCGGCTCGTGGATTCTTTCCGCATATTCCGACATGTATCAGCAGGGGTACGATGCGTCACCGAATCCCAAGAATAATGCCTGGCAATACGATGGCTGGGGTTTCCCCTATGATGCTTACTATAAGTACATGGGCGGCACATCCATGTCCAACCCGCTGACAGCGGGCGGCGCGGCGGTCGTCAAGGATTATTACAACAAGGCGCACAGCGTCAACGCCACAGCCGCGCTCACCAAGGCAACCATCATTAACTCGGCAGTGGACATACTCGACGAGAACAACGACGGCGCGAATGACAACGACTTCCCCATCCCGAATAACCATGAAGGCTGGGGACGCATCAACCTCGACGCCGCCACCGACGGGACGATCCAGTTTGTTGATGAAGGAACAGGCTTGAGCACGGGCGGAAACGCCAACTTCCAGGTCACATCCTCGGGCGGTCCGCTCAAAGTCACAGTCGTGTGGACGGACTATCCCTCCACCGAAGCCGCATCCATCAACCTCGTCAACGACCTCGACGTCACAGTCACCGGTCCGAGCGGCACCTTCCGCGGCAACGTCTTCTCCGGCGGGTGGAGCACAACCGGCGGTATCGCTGATCGCCGCAACAACGTCGAGAACGTCTACATCCAGAACGCCGCGGCTGGCACCTACACCGTGACGGTCAATGCCTACAACATCCCGAACGGACCGCAGAAGTTTGCGCTTGTTGTGGATGGCGGAACGCTCGGCACGGGTCCCACACCGACACCGACCAATACATCCATCCCGCCCACACCCACGAACACGGGCGTTCCTCCCACACCGACCAACACTCCCGCTCCGACAGTCAGCACGGGCTTCCTGTCACCTTCGGCAAATGCGCCTGTAACAACCAGCTCGGGTGACAACAACGGCTACCAGACCAGCCCCGCAAATGCGTATGCCAATGATGGCGCAGTTGCCACCGACCTCAACAGCGGCACCGGCACCAGCACCGTTTACACCAGCACCCAAAAAGACCGCCACACCTTCTACAACTATGGCTTCAACATCCCGGCGGGCGCAACGATAAAGGGCATTGAAGTCCGTGTAGATGCAAGGGCTGACAAAGCCACCGGCACGCGTCAGGTCTACGTCCAGTTCTCATGGGATGGCGGCACCAATTGGACCACCGCACTCAGCACAGGCAACCTCGGCACCACGGAAGCCACATACAACCTGGGCGGCACAACCAATACATGGGGACGCACCTGGAGCGCAAGCGACTTCAACAACACCAACTTCCGCGTCCGCGTGATCGATGTCGGAAGCAATACAGCCCGCGACTTCTACCTCGATTGGATCGCCGTCAACGTGACGTATCAACCTTAGCCGTCATTGCGAGGACAAAGTCCGAAGCAATCTCAACAAAAAAGATGGATGCGAGTGATCGTATCCATCTTTTTTGTTGACTGATACACGCTTCAGACTTAACCACCCTTCGGCTCATCGCTCAGGGCGAGCCTGCTTCCGTCCGAACAGCCTTTGTCTCATCCCCTGCATTCTCTCCCTGCCGATAACCGTTCACTTCTCACTGATCACTATTTTAGTGATGATGCCCGTCCTGATGCACATGACCGTGGTCCAACTCTTCCTCGGTCGGCTCGCGCAGGCTGACAACCTTCACGCTGAAATGCAACTCATCCCCCGCCAGCGGATGATTAAAGTTCAAACGGACGGTTTCGCCTTCCACAGATTCGATGCGTGCATAACGTCCTTCGCCCGAATCATCCCGCACGGTCAACTCCAGGCCTTCCTCGACCGGCATATCCGCAGGGAATTGGTCGCGCGGCACATCCATGAACGCTTCTTCATCGTATTCGCCATAACCGTCCGCAGGCTCAACGACCACGTCCTTGCTGTCGCCCACTTTCATACCGATCATTTCATTTTCCAGCCCGGGGATGATATTCCCATAACCCGTGAGAAACTCCAACGGATCCTGTCCCTCGGAGGAATCAATCACTTCACCGTCAATTTTCAACGTATAGTCCATCGAGACCACAACGCCGTTCTGCACTGAATCTTTGCTCATCATGTATCCTTTCTTAATTTAATGCGCCCATTGTACCCTACTCGATCCTCTCAAAATAAAAACTGGAGCGTAATTTCTTCGCTCCAGTTTTTATGGATATTTGATCGTCTTTACTTCACACTGATCAGAACCGCACGGACGGCGCGGCGGAAGAAGTAATCGCCATTCACGGGATTGTACGTCTCGCACGTCACCAGAGTCACCCAGTCCAGTTCCTCGTGCTGGAAGACCTTCGAGATCGCTGTCTTCGCCCAATAGGTCTTGTTCTCGCGCACTTCATACGTATAGGTAATTCCATAGGCATGAATGAAGAACTGGTCGCCGTATTTGAGGTTCTTTAAGTCGGCAAACGGACCCGGACGATTGAATGAGTCCCACACGTGTCCGGTCAGAACCGTGTTGCCATTCCAGGTCGGGTAGGCGGAGCCTGCCAACCAACCCGCGTTGTTCCCCAGCCAGCTGACATCCCAACTCTTTTCCGTCTGCGGTACGCCTACGATGGTCATCTTCTGATTGAGCGAGGGGATCTCCAGGATCATATCCGTGCTGGTATAGGCTTTGGAAGCAGGTTGTGCGGGCAGAACAGTGACGCGTCCCTGTGGGAAACCCGTGGCTGGCAGGGCAGAAGGAGCACGATTGACAACGAAGTCGAAGGTGTAGTCGTTGCCGCCATTGAGCGGATTGCCCGCCAGGTCCACAATGGAGGTGGTGCCGCAGATGAACAAACGATACGAACCGATCGGCAGTGAACCCGGTAATGTCACCGTCGCTGTGAAAGTGGCGTTGTCGTATGTAACGCCGCTCACCGTCACCTGGGTATCGTCGGGTTGGACCCCTCCCGCACCCGGAACCGGTCCACAGGAGGCGGTATCGGCTGTACCGTTGACCTTGTCCACCAGCAGGTAGTTGGCGGGATTGGTTGCGGAATCTGCGCCTGTGGTTCCACCCGCGACGCTGACATCTTTACTGAAAGTCACTGTGAAGTTTGAGGGACCTGCGCCGGTGTAGCCTGCCACCAGGTCAGTGGAAGCGACAATCGGGTTGGTATTGTCATAGGTGACGGTATTGTCTGTGCTGGTGCTGGCGTCATTATCGTTGCCTGCCAGGTCCTGCACGGTGTTGACGGCAATGGAAGCAATCACATCACCGTTGCCGCTCATGCCGCTCACCGATATTTCGAAGGTCGTGCCATCGTTGGGCGCGATCTCAGTCAGAGAGGCAGAGAGCAGACCCGGTGCCGTGCTGGCGC
>JBFYRY010000359.1:0-3406 GCA_041302025.1 Chloroflexota bacterium
CGAAATGGCTGTGCTCACCGGGCTCACGAAAGAAGAGATCCAGGAAGACCGACAGGCGATTGCCGCCAAATATGCCAAAGCATGGGGACACATCGTCGTGCTCAAAGGCGCCTTCACCGTGGTGGCTTCCCCCTACGAAAACATCACCGTCATCCCTGTGGCAACACCTGCCCTCGCCCGTGCCGGCACCGGAGACGTGCTTGCCGGACTCATCGTCGGCTTGCGCACCCAGGGACTGGACGCCTACGATTCTGCCGTAGCCGGAGCCTGGATCCACGCCCAAGCCGGACTCTACGCCGCCGACGACCTTGGCACCACCGCCTCCGTCATGGCGGGTGACGTCCTCAACTCCATCTCCGACGTCATGAGCGACCTGGAATAAGTTCAAGGTTGCAGGTTCAAAGGTTTGAACGTTCCAACCTTCCAACTTGCAACTTTAAACCTGCAACTTTAAACCAAAAGAGGAGCCTGGTTTTCCAGACTCCTCTTTTCATAATTCACACCTGCACTGGCGTGCGGTGCCAGTGTCCTTCAGCCTTCATCCTTTGTCCTAACTATTCATAAACTCTTCAAGGTTTTCCTTGCTGATGCGGAACTGCTTGCCGACCTTCTTCGCCTTCAACGTCCCGTCCTTGATCGCATCCAGAATATCGGACTCGTTCACCTTCATCACTGTCGCCGCTTCCTGCGGAGTCATGATGTCCGCCATCTTTGCCGCACCGGCTCCACCCATCTGACCGCCGCCCTGCAAAGCCTGCCCCATCAAATTGCCGATGCCCATCCCCGCGCCGATGCCAGCCGTGAGACCCGCTCCGCCGCTCTGGTTGTTCGCCGCATCGCGCATCGCGTCCGCCGCTTGCAGTTGAGTGTACGTTGCCATATCGAGCATACCCATATCCCGCAGTTCCTGCGCCGACTTGCTGGAAGGCTTCAAATTGCCCACGTAGAAACTCTTGAGCACGAGACCCAGCGCCTCGAAATCGTCCTGCGCCTTCGCCCGCACCGCCGCGCCGAGTTCCTCCGTCAGGCCGATCAGGTCCACCACGCTCTTGGCGGCAGTTGTCTCACCGAGCACATCCTGCAGTTTGGAAAGGAGCACGGTCTTCAAGCGCTCCTCGATGTCGGTTGTCCTGTACGCACCCTGCTGACCGACCACCTGTGTCACGAACTGTTGCGGGTCCTTCACCTGGAACGAGAAGGTGCCGAAGCCCTGGAGCAATGCCACGCCCAGTCCCATGCCCGGGTTGCGGACAATGATCGGTTGCGGCGTGCCCCACTTCTCGTTCGCGAATTCCTTCATCGAAACGAAATACACCTCCGCCGGGAACGGCGTGCGGTCGTTAAATGCCTTGCCGATAAAATCAATGAGTTTGGGGATGTTGGCGGTGGCAAGCGTGTGGCGTCCCGCCTTGAACACATCCAGCGCGTTCCCGTCGCGGAAGAACACCGCCTGCTGTGATTCGCGCACGATCAACTGCGAACCGAGGCGGTAATCGCCGATCCCTGTTTCGGGGAAACGATGGACGATCTCGCCCTGCATCTCGCTCGGGTGTTCGATAACATCAAAAATTCTAGCCATGATTTTCTCCTTTTTGAAGAACGTTGCTTGGATTATAGCCCTTTCACACACTCGCCACAAGATAAACACGGCGCTCCGGGCTGACCCGTTTGTCTCACTCAATCTACGCATTTTCCTCCCCAACGTTTCACACTTCGACTCACTATATCTCACTGCTCACTGATAACTGTTCACTGCTCACTATCCACCGTCAACCGCTAATCGCTAAATGCTAACAGCTAACAGCTAACAGCTAACCGCTACCCACCACCCCTCATCGCCTTCCCCGTCCCCTTATCCCTCACCATCAACACCTCCGCCATGATGCTCACCGCGATCTCCTCGGGTGTTTCCGCATTCAACTCCAACCCGATCGGCGAATGGACTCGCGCGATCTTCTCGTCAGATACGCCCTGTTCCTTCAACCCCTTGACCGTCATCAGCCACCTGCGTTTCGAGCCGATGACACCGATATACGCCGCATCCGAATCAAGCAGACTCGGCAAACCCGGCACGTCTACGTTCGAGCCGCGACTTGTGACGACGATATACGTTTGACTGTTGATCTTGAGCTGTTCCGCCAACTTCCCCATCTCGACCGGATAATACACATCCGCTCCCGGCACAGATTCAGGCGTACAAAACTCCGCGCGATCGTCACTGACAGCGACTCGGAACCCGAGCCATTTCGCCAGGTGCGCCACCGCCTTGCCGACATGTCCCGCGCCAATGACCACGACCATCGCAGGGGGTAGGATCGGTTCCACGAACACCTCCACGGTTCCGCCGCACACGCCCGCGTCGCCGCGTGTAGGGTCCACCATCGAATACGTGATGGTCTGCGCCTTACCGCTCTTCATCGACTCCAACGCGGCTTTGTAGACGCGGTTCTCCAACTCCCCGCCGCCGACCGTGCCGATAAAATGACCATCGGCATACACCAGCATCTTACTGCCCACATGCCGCGGCGTGGAGCCTTCGCTCTTGGTCACCGTGCACAGCGCAGCAGATTCATTGTTCTTTTCGAGTTCTGAGAGGGCTTGGTAGATAGAAGACATATCTCTATTATATGTCACCCTGAGTGAAGCGAAGGGTCTCTTTCACAGTGTAGAGACTCTTCGCCGCTTGCAGCGGCTCAGAGTGACATGGTCAAAATGTGCCGCGGCGTGGCCCCTTCGCTTTTGACCACCGTGCACAGCGCAGCAGATTCATTGTTCTTTTCGAGTTCAGAGAGGGCTTGGTAGATGGATGCCACGGCTAATTTCCCAACAAGTGTTTTTCAAGATCACCCATCGTATTCATGAATGAACTTTCCAAATCAACCCCGTGCATTTGCGACAGAACGATCACTGACCATAAACAATCCGACAATTCGTGTGCAAGCTTGTCTTTACTGTTCGGAATATTGCGCTTGCCATTTTCTGCAATGACAAGTTTTGCCAGATCGCCCACATCGCCGACAAAGCCCAGGGCGATTTCTTCGCTTGTCCATGCCGATCCGTAGAGTTGCTTTTCTTTGGCTTCATATTGCCTGCGAATCTCCATGGCTCTTTCGATTATCTTTTGAAATTCCATTATCTCTCCAGCAACCCCAGCACCACCGGCAGTAACTGCTTCTTTCTCGAAACCACACCCGGCGCATCGCGGGTGCCGTCGGGGAGCGGGGGATAGGGCAGGTCGGCGAGGATCGGCGGGGGGGTGGATGAAAGGATGAGCCTGCTCGAACCGCGCACCACGTCTGTGACCAGTAACATCGCGAAATCGAGTCCGCGTTTGTCGCGCAGGTCGTCGAGCGCTTTTATGAGCGGGTCGAGATGTTCCGCGAGCTGGACGAGGTCCGTTACTTCG
>JBFYRY010000360.1:0-3400 GCA_041302025.1 Chloroflexota bacterium
CTTCAAGTGGAGTGTGGTCACGGTGCCGGTTCCTTCCCTCTTCAAGCACTACCAGTTGCAGGTGGATGACAACTCCGATTTCTCCAGCCCGGTGATCGATGACATATCCATCACTGACCGTCTCGTCAGCCAGTTCCAGGTGGTGACGCCGCTGGCTCACAACACCAAGTTCTACTGGCGCGTGCGAGCCGTCAACACCGACAATGAAGAGGGCAACTGGTCTGCGGTCTGGTATTTCCGCACCATCGTGGATGCGCCGGTTCTGCTGACCCCGGCAGACGGTGCAACGGTAGTATCCCGCAAGCCGGTCTTCGATTGGGATGCGCCTGCCGGTCCCGGTGCCATCACGAGTTACATCTTTCAGGTGTCTGCCAGCCCGACCTTTGGAGCTCTGCTTGTGAGCAGTACCACCGTGAGTTCCACCTATACTCCGCTTGTCAGTCTCCCGGCAAACAAGACGCTGTATTGGCGCGTGAAGGTGAATGGCGCTAATGGTCCATCTGCGTGGTCGGAAATATTTGATTTCACCACCGGTCCGTAAGACCTTGAATGAATAAAAAATCAACTGACTCTTAACAGGGTCAGTTGATTTTGTTTAATAGATTGGATCTGTTGCAGTTTCAGTAATCGTTCAGTTCTTTTTATTTCTCAAATACTCATCGATTGCCCAGGCGGCTTTGCGTCCACCGACCATGGCGGTGACCACAAGATCGGGACCTGTTACACAGTCGCCGCCGGAGAACACGCCTTCGCGCGATGTGGCGCCGGTCTTTTTATCGGCAGTGACCAGACCCCAGTCGTGTACTTCAAGGTTCGGTGTCGTCTTCCCGATGATGGGATCGGGCCAGTAGCCCAATGCCAGCACGGCGGTGTCACATTCCACGATGAAGTTCGAGCCTTCGACCGGCACGGGTTTGCGCCGTCCTTTTTTATCAGGCTCGCCCAGTTTCATTTCCAGACATTCAACCGCCGCAAGGTTGCCATCGTCACCCGCGATGAATTTGACGGGTTGGGTGAGGAAGCGGTATTTTGCGCCCTCATCCTTGGCGAATTGACGGTCCTTCTTTCCGCCAGGCATTTCCTTTTCGGTGCGGCGGTAGAGACAGGTCACTTCCTCGGAACCAAGCCGCAGGGCGGTACGCAGACAGTCGGATGCCGTGTCGCCTCCGCCGATGACCACCACGCGCCTGCCGATCTTGAGCGGTTGTTTCATATCTTCGGGAAGGTGGGCTGGGTTCACGTTGCCGCGGATCAGGAAATCCGTCGCTTCATAGACTCCGGGGAGGTCTGTTCCCGGTGTATCTTCCATTTTCGCGTCTATTTCAGATCCCACCCCGATGAAAACCGCGCTGAAACCTTCACTGAAGAGATCGTCGATGGTCCTGCCTTTTCCGATGTAGGTGTTGGGGACAAACTTAACCCCGGCATGCTCGAACTCCTCCCATTTTTCCTGCCAGACATCCTTCGGGAGTTTGAAGTTCGGAATACCGTAGACCAGCAGACCGCCGGGCGCAGGCTTGGATTCAAAGATGGTCACTTCATATCCGCGCTGGACGAGTTGGTCGGCACAGCCCACACCGGCAGGTCCCGCTCCGATAATGGCGACCCGCTGTCCCGTGGGAGGAGCGAGCGGGATGACGCGTCCCTCGTTGCGGCGCTGGTAGTCCACCGCAAAGGTTTCCAGTTCCCCGCACAGGACGGGGGTATGGTGTTTATTGAGTACGCACGATCCCTGGCATAAAGCCTCGTGCGGGCAGACGCGCCCACAAATTTCGGGCAATGAACTGTGCTCGTGATAGACGTTTGCGGCTTCGGAAAAACGTCCCTGTTCGATCAGCCACATGCAGGAGGGAATATCGTTGTGTGTGGGACATGCCACCATGCAGGGAGCCGGGTCGGGGCAATGGATACATCGCGCGGCTTCAACCATGGCTCGCTCCGGGCTGAAATCGATGACCACATCGCCGAAATCACACGTCCGTTCCCCGGGATGTCTCAGATCCAGGTCGTAGAATGGCATATTGGCGCGCGCTTTGCGGTCGATCATCAGGGTCTCGCTGGGTATGAACTGCATGCATTCCTCCAATGACGGATTTACAAGGACTACACTTTAATGATACTCAATCTCAAATAATGCCCACAGGCTTAAATGTCACCAAACCGGACGACAATCATCACAATTACAACTGTGTAAGATTTTTGTCTTTCCTGCGTTCAAAATTCACCGCCAATTCATAATTATACGGTAGAATTTTGCGCGTTGAGGAAATCCCTCACGGAGGAAAACAATAAAATGAGTCAATTTTTCAAGAAGAACGGAACGCTCCTGGTTATTCTACTGGTTGTGGCAATTGCCGCATCCGTTTATTTTGTGAACCGGAACCGGAATAGCAATACAGCCACCCAATATCAAACGGCAAAGATCGAGCGCGGAAATGTGACAGCCACCATCGGCGCCACCGGCACCGTGCGCGCCAAACAAACCGCGGTGTTGATCTGGCAGGCGGCAGGCACCGTGGACAAAGTCAATGTGAACGTTGGCGAGCCTGTCAGAGCGGACGATATCCTTGCGTCATTGAAGAAGACATCGCTCCCGCAAAGCGTCATCATGGCAGAGGCAGATCTGGTCAGTGCGCAAAAGGCATTGGATGAATTGCGGAATTCGGATACCGCCCGCGCCCAGTCCGTGATCACTTTGCGGACTGCGCAGGAAGCCTACGACAAAGCCGCCGATTGGCGCGAAGAGTTAAATGGCAAGATCACCATTCGGCTGGTGACTTACAAGAAAATTGCCGGGCGCACCGTTCCCCTGGTGGAAGAGCGTGAGGATTATGCCGATGCCGAAACCATCAATGAAGCGGATGAGGATCTCGCCCTTGCCAAAGCAAAACTGGATGATGCCCAGCGCGAATTCGACCGCCTCAAGGATGGACCCGACACGGCAGACCTGGCGTCTGCGCAAGCCCGCGTGGATGCGGCTCAGGCTACCCTCAACCTGGCTCGCGTTATCGCGCCTTTTGCCGGCACTGTGACGGAATCCTATATCCTGCCCGGCGATCAGGTCGGTGCCGGAGCGACAGCATTCCGCGTCGATGATGTTACCCACTTGTATGTGGATGTCGCCGTATCGGAAGTGGACATCAACAGCGTTAGTGTGGGACAGCCCGTCACCCTGACCTTTGACGCGATACTGGAAAAGGATGTGCCCTATAACGGCAAGGTGGTGGAAGTGGCGCAGGCCGGGACTTCGGTGCAGGGTGTGGTGAGTTTCACGGTCACCGTGGAGTTGACCGATGCCGACGAACTGGTCAAGCCCGGCATGACCGCCGCGGTGAACATTGTGGTGAAAGAGATCAAGGATGAACTGCTGGTCCCGAATCGTGCCGTCCGCCTATCGGAT
>JBFYRY010000361.1:0-3395 GCA_041302025.1 Chloroflexota bacterium
AGGAACTCACCTCCGCCATCCCCGGTTCTGCCGTCATCGGCGCGGATGGGATGCTTTATGTGGGCACACTCGATTCCCATTTCGAAAAGATCGACCCGGCCACGGGTAAACACGAAACTGTTCTTACCACTGACGGTTGGTTGTGGGGCACGCCCGCCGCTGATGGCGACAATATATTCGTCGCCGATCTGTCCGGGAATTTATATTCCTTCAATACAAAGGAACGAACGAATAACTGGTCATCCATCCAGCCCGATGGGGCGGTAACCGCCAGCCCGCTGGTCCTTCCTGATTACATCCTGTTTGCGACAGAAACCGGCAAGACCGAGGATGATTCGGGGAATCTATTTGCCATCAGTCGCGATGGAAAGATCTTGTGGAACGAAGGATTGAGCGGCAAGAAGGGTGGTAAGATTTACACAACGCCCGTCCTCGCTGGAGACAAAATCCTTGTTGCCCCTCTCGGCGCGGACGGCTACCTTTACGCCTTTGACCTGGACGGTCGCGAGATATCATGGTCGCCTTTCGTCCCGGGAAATTAAAGAGAAATCATGACTAACACATCCAATCAAGAGATACCCACCCTGCCCGCAGGCTCGTATACCGGTTTTTTGAAGACCCTGGGCATTGCCGCTTTACTGTACCTGGTCATCTCCCGGTGGAACGATTTTATTGCCATCTTTGCCAACGTTCTGCTCTGGATCTATGACATCCTCGGCAAAGGTCCGCACATGTTCGGCATTGCGATCATCCTGTTCACCATTTTGATCCGCATTGTCACCTGGCCCCTGAACGCCCAACAAATGAAGAGTTCCGCCGCGATGCAGGAATTGCAGAATGACAAGGAATGGCAGGCAATTCAAAAGAAGTATGCCAAGGATAAGGAAAAACTGGCGCAGGAACAGATGCGCATCCAGCGTGAAAGAGGCATCAACATGTTCGGCGGATGCCTGCCCATGCTCATCCAGTTCCCGATCATTATCGCGTTGTACCAGAGCATCACGCGCGCGCTGGCATCCACACCGCTCGACCTGTTGAAACTCTCGCGCAGTATCATCTTCCCGTTCCTCAATGTTTCGGAGTTGATCCCGCTCAACAGCAAATTCCTGTGGATGAACTTGGGACAGGCCGAATCGGTCAACGTCTTCGGTTTTGCCCTTCCCACCCTGGCGATCATCGTTGCATTGACCACCTACGTCCAATCGAAACTGACCATGCCACCATCCACCAATCCCAACGACCAGAGCGCGGCTATGGGACAGTCCATGGCGGTTACCATGCCGCTCATGATGGGCTGGATCGCACTCACCTTCCCCTCGGGTTTGGCGGTATATTTCATTACCAGCAACCTGCTTGGAATCGTGCAGTATGCGGCAATGGGCAAAGCCGATTGGCGTAATTTACTGCCCGGCGGCCGAAATCAACAACAGAAAAAATAACCAAGGAGGCGGGCATGAACGAGAAAACCACGCTGGAGATCATCGCTCCCACCGTTGAGGAAGCCATCGCACAGGGACTTGCCCAACTCGGCCTCACTGCCGATGCGGTCAGTGTTGAAGTGCTGGACGCGGGTAACAAGGGATTGTTCGGATTGGGAAAACCGCAGGTGCGCGTCCGTTTGACCGTTGTCCCCCCCGGCGGTGCGATTGAAACGAAACCAGAATCAACTCCCGCGCCCAGGCGGGAAGCGAAACGCGTCGAACCCAAGCCGGAGCCGAAACGCGTCGAGAAGAAGCCGGAGCCTGTCCCCGTTGAAAAATCCGAACCCCAGCCTGAACATGACGCACTGCTCAATCACACCGAAGAAGTCGTTTCGAAGATGCTTCATCTGCTGAACCTGGAAGCGCAGGTCTCGGCGCATTACGGCGAAGCGGAACGCGACGACCGCCGCAACATCCATGTGGACATCCGCGGCAACGACCTGAGCGTGTTGATCGGCCGCCGCTCCGAAACATTGACCGCGTTCCAATATGTCGCTTCGCTGATCGTCGGTAAGGAGACAGAACAGTTCATACAGTTGACCGTGGATGTGGAAGGCTACCGCGACCGCCGTGAGAAGCAGTTGGTCCAGATGGCAAAGCGTATGGCAGACCAGGTCGCCAAAAACGGACGCCGCCAGACACTGGAACCGATGCCTTCCGGCGAACGCCGCGTCATCCACATTGCACTGCGCGATCACCCTGCGGTGAAGACCGAAAGCACCGGCGAGGAACCCTATCGCAAAGTAATGATCGTACCGAAGGAAGATTGAGTTTTTTGCTCAGCGCCTTTCTTTCCTCTTTCATCTTTCCCTGTATTACGAAAGACGAAAGAGGAAAGATGTTTTAAAGGGTATGGTTATCGTCTCACGGTATAATCCATCCATGTCTGATGAACCGGTGGATTATCTCGTAGTGGGACATGCGGCGCACGACCTGACCCCCAATGGTCCGCGTGTGGGCGGGACGGTTGCCTACGCCGGATTGACCGCCCGCGCGCTGGGGTATCGAACCGGGATCGTAACGGCAGTTGGTCCTGAGACATCGCTGGACGTTTTGAACGGCATTCCCATTGCGTCGACCGCGTCCCCAAGAAGCACAACCTATGAAAATATTTACACCGAACACGGACGCGTGCAATACGTACGCGCACAAGCCGCGCGCATCGACCTCAACCATGTGCCTGAAACCTGGAAACAGGCTTCGATCATCCATCTGGGACCGATCGCCAATGAAACAGACCCGGTCCTGCCAAAAGGTTTCTCGCCCTCCCTGCTGGGCATCACCCCACAGGGCTGGATGCGCCAATGGGATTCGGATGGCCGCGTATCCCCCACGCAATGGAAGGATTCCGAGCCTGCGCTGAAACAGGCAGATGCCGTGGTACTCAGCCGCGAAGATGTGGGCGGCGACGATGAACTCATCGAATACATGGCGGGACATACGCGCGTCCTCGCTGTGACCGAAGCGGATGCAGGATGTGTCCTGTACTGGCACGGCGACCGCCGCCGATTCCGGGCGCCGAAAGTGCAGGAGGTCGATGCCACAGGCGCGGGCGACATTTTTGCCGCGGCATTCTTCACCCGGTTGTTCAGCACGCGCGACCCATGGGAGGCGGCGCGCTTCGCCACGTTGATCGCATCCCATTCCGTTGCGCGCGTCGGACTGGATGGAATCCCCACACCGCAGGAGATCGAAGCCTCCATAATGGAAGTATTGCAATAAGAAATATCAACCACAGAGTCACAGAGACACGGAGAAAAATAAAAAAATATTTGCTACCGTACATCGCAAATCTTTTGCCGTGAATTACGCTACTTTTGTCCTGGTCAACAACATGATACACATTCTTTTGAACCACGGAGCCACTGAAACACGGAGAAAAAGAACCGCAAAAACTCTGTGCCTCCGTGTCTC
>JBFYRY010000110.1:0-11856 GCA_041302025.1 Chloroflexota bacterium
TTCGGCGCTCGCTTCATCACAAAGCCCGGACCTGATCCTGTTCCCCATCACTGCTCGTACCCGTGAACTTGCCGCCATGTCCGCAGTGGATCTGAACACTGGCGTGTTGACCGATATCGCGGCTCTCGAAATGAAAGACGGCGCGTTGGTCGCAACACGTCCCATCTACGAAGGTAAAGTGATGGAGAAGACCGTTTGTTCGAGCAAGCCCGTGATGGCGAGCATTCGTCCGCGCTTCTTCCCCAAGCCTGCGCCCGACGCGAGCAAATCAGGCACGCCGATAAAAGTGGAAGTCAAAGCCGATGCATTGACAACCGTCGATGGCTACTCTGCTTCTGAAAGCGCGGTCAACCTCGGCGATGCGGGCATCATCGTCTCTGGCGGACGCGGTGTCTCGAATAACCCGTCCCTGCAACCGCCCGCTGGCTTGGATGAAAAAGCCGCCGAGATCTGGCGCGCGCAACAAGGCTTCGCGCTGGTCGGCGAACTTGCCAGTATGCTCGGCGGTGCAGTCGGCGCTTCCCGCGCGGCTGTCGATGGCGGATACATTCCGTACTCCCATCAAGTCGGGCAGACGGGCAAAGTCGTCACCCCTGACCTGTACATTGCCTGCGGCATCTCCGGCGCGATCCAGCATCTGGTTGGGATGAGGAACGCCAAAGTGATTGTAGCAATCAACAAAGATGCCGATGCCCCCATCTTCACCCAAGCCCGCTACGGCGTGGTTGGCGACCTGTTCAAGATCGTCCCTGCATTGACAGCGGAGTTTAGGAAGAAGTTGGGGAAGTAGGGGCGGGGTCGCGCTGAGCGGAGTGATAACGAAGTCGAAGCGTTCCGCGCGTATACACGGAAAGAGGTAAAACATCCACCATGGAAGTGACAGAGTCCACGGAGAAGAAAAACAAAATCTCTGTGGACTCTGTGCTCTCTGTGGCTAAATCTTTTTGTTGTCGAGCGTAGGAGCCGCCATGAAAAAATACAATCTCGGAATTATCGGTGCAGGGATGTACGGCAAGATGTTGATGCGTTGCTTCCAACAGGACCTTCGGCGCGCCAACATCATCTGGGTCAACAGCGCCAGCGAAGCGACGACAAAGTCCGCGGCGGAGGAATTTGGCGTGGAGAAATGGTCAACGGATTATCGCAACGTGCTGGCTGATCCCGCCGTGGACGCAGTAATTATCGGCACGCCACCCTACCTCCATGCGGAGCAATTGGAAGCCGCCCTCAAAGCAGGCAAACATATCCTGCTCGAAAAGCCGATCGCGGAATCGCGGGAAAGCCTCCAGCGTATCGTCAAAGCCGTGGAAGCGGCACCAAGCCTAAAGGTGCTGGAGGCGTCCTGCCGTCACACGCGGTTGACGCGCAAATTCAAGTTCATCAAAGACATCATCGACAGCGGTAAACTCGGCGACGTCTATCACATCCACCATAACAGTCTCTCACGCGGCACGTTCATCGAATACAACCCGAACGGCGCATGGGCAATGAACAAAAAACTCGCAGGCGGCGGACCGTTTGCGGATCGAGGCGTGTACGACCTGTCATTCCATCTGGGGTTGTTGAACGATGTGCCGCAGTTGAAGTCTGTGCAGAGTTTTACGCGCAACAACCTGCGTGATATGAGCAAGTATGTTGCATTCAGCGATGTGGAACAACACGGCGCGGCATGGATGGAGTTCGACACGGGTCTCACGTATTACTACGAGAACGGTGGTGGCGTCCATGCTGAAACGCCCAACGAGACGCGTCTGTATGGGACGAAAGGCGGTCTGCGTTTCCACCACTACAGTTGGGATTCGAATGAGGTCGAATTCTTCACCACAGAAAACGGTGAACCCCGCAAGGAAATCTTCACCATCGAGATGTCCGACGCGCCCGATGACAGTCTCGCCATCACGACGCATTTTCTCGATTGCCTCGATGGAACAGCACAACTATTGATGCCCGTCCAACTCGCTGCAAAACACATGGAGATTCTGTTCAAGATCTTGAACGGATAAATGAAAGCGTCCCGAAGGTTTTTCGGAACCTTCGGGACGCTTTCATTATTCTCCGAACCCCGCAGGCGGGATACCCAACGCCTGGATCAGGCGCGCCCAGTAATTGACCTGCGCCGCTGTGCTGGCAAGGATCACGAACTCACGCTCGGTGAACACAGACTTTACACTTTCAACCATTTCAGGGTGAAATTTCAAAGGCGTTTGTGAAATTAAGCGTGTGTACCTGATCGCCAACTTTTCCTGTTCCGAAAAACTTGCCACCTTCTCAAAATCCCCGCGCAGGGATTCGGCTTCCTCGTCCGTGATGCCTTCCTCGCGATAGGCATGCGAGTTCATGTCCACGCAGAACGGACAAGCCACCGCGTACGATGCAGTCATGCGGATGAGTTTCAACATGCGTTTGTCCATCCGCCCGTCTTCGTGCGCCACCAAGGCTTCCATGACGCCTGAACCAACGGCGGCTTTCGGGTACCAAGCCAATATCCGTGCGGGGAGCATGACCTTGCCGGTAATACGCTCTGAAAACCAAATGCCAATTCTCAGAAGAAACGGGATGCGTTTCGGTTGTTCGATGAATGCGTCCATGTTGACCTCCGCCTTGATTTTAAGTCAAATCAGCCAGAGCGTACCCTCTGGCTGAAACAAAATTCGATCTCGGATCAATGCATGTGGCTCGCTGTCCCAAAGGCGTGCTCGTACACCAGCATGACATAATATTTCCAGGCAAAGGGAGCGCGGTAATCCGCCGCGACGCTTGCACCGTTCGATGACGACCCGCTTTTGAGATTCTGTTCCAGGAACACGAGCATCTCATTCCACGCCTCCGCCTGCGCGCCGCCCGATTGAATCCCCTCGGCATCCTGCACAAACGCATGCGGCTGACCGTCATAAACAGTGATCTGATTCGGAATGCCCGCCGCCTCCAGTCCCTTTTCGAAGGCGTCCACTTCGGTCAACGGAATGGACTGGTCTGCACCGCCGAAAATTCCCAGCACAGGACCCGGCAAATTCTTCAGCACAGCAGGATCGGTCTCGGATGAGCCGTAGAAGATGACCGTTGCCGCGAGTTTGTTGTTATGCAGACTGTACAACAGGGAGGCGCGTCCTCCGTAGCAGAAGCCTGCCACACCCACCCGATCCTGAGCCACATCTGACTGCGACTCCAGCCACGCGTAGACCGAATCCAGGTCCGCGTTGACGGCTTCGGGCTTGGTCGTGATCACCTGATAGATGGCACGTGGGATCCAGCTTGTGGTCGAGCCGCGGAACGTATCCGGCGCAACGACGAGATAGCCTTCCTGCGCCAGCAGGTCCGCCTTGCCGACGATGGACTCATTCAACCCGAAGAACTCGTGGATCATGATGACCGTGGGGAAAGGTCCGTCCCCTTCAGGCTTCGCCACATAGGCACGGACATCCGGTCCGCCATTGATGCCGGGGATGGTAGTGTTGGTCACTTGGGCGATGCGCCCGCCGCCGACCAGCCCGTCCACGGCGATGGAACCCGCCAGAAACAGCACAAAACCGCCAACCAAAACAAGAATACCCAATAAGACTCTTTTTACAGTTTTCATTCGTTCCTCCGCACATAAGATGCGGAACTACGATCAGGTATTACTGCCAAATCCTATCCAAACGCGACTTTTACGCCGCCTTCGGCTTCACCAGCCTCGCCCCAATGATCGCAGCAAGAATCATCAATACCAACACCACTACCCCACCGCAGACTCCCGAAACAGTGAACGCCGCTGCGAGTCCTTTCAAACCGACTTCTTGATTGGGGAACACTTTTTGCGAGCCGTCTTCATATGTGCAGGTCAATTCCGTGTAATGACCCGTCCCGCCGCTGGGGCTGGAGGTGGTCTGTTGACCGAACCCATAATCGTTATACGAGTAATCCGTCGCATCGGGACAGAGAACATACGCGGTTAACCTGTCGAATAACAATGAGTTTGCCGCAATCATCGCGCCACCAAAAGGGACAAAGAACAATAGCGATCCCCCGCCGATCAGTAAAACGAGAAAAGCACCAATACACGAACCTTGCCAGCGTTTCATATAAACTCCTTTACCAATAAAGTGTCTCGCACTCGAATTGTACCTATGAAAACAGAAATGCGCGGAGACGAAAATTCCGCACGTTCGGTTTGAGCAAGCCCATTTCGTTTTAGTAGCGCAGGGTCTTGACCGGGATGCGGCTGAGTTTTGAAAAGTCTCCGATACGTGTTATGTGGAGGTGCTCCGATGCATGTCATACACCCTTCAGCAGAGGGGGAGTCAAGGGGAGAAAAAAAGAGACTGACAGGTCATACGACCTGTCAGTTCTGTTTCAAAAGGCTTTTGTGCCGGAGACAGATTATTTGAGCTTGAAGTAAGCCACCAATGACGAACCATCAAATGTTGTCATAGTCACTCGATAGCATTTTCCAGCAGTTTCAGGTGTCTTCCAGTTGTAGATAAATTGACCAGAGGCAACATCATAGCGCAGGCTTGTACCACCGGTTCCTGTTGTCTCGATTTCATCGGTGATTACATTCGCATCACAAGATGTTTGGGTGTAAGTGAGTCCCTTGATAGTAGTAGCCACATCAGTCAACTCAGTATTTCCTACAAAGATCTCAAATTTCAACGGCACGGTACTACCGCCTTTGACGATGTTGTAGACACCGTTCATGTCCACGGGCTGATAGAAGCCTTTCAGCGTCCAGGGCAATACCATTACTGTCCACTCCAGATAGGTTGTTCCGTCACCATCCACGTCACCTTGATAGATGCCGCCCATTGTTTCAGGTTGGATATCAACGATATCATCTTCCCAGGGCTGCTCACCGGGAAAGCCAAAGTTCACAAACCAACTCCCATCCGCATTCACATTCTTTACGCGGACGGGGCTGTCGTTACTACCGCATGGTATCCATAGGACCACATTTACAATATTTGGCTCTGCTTCACCAGTAACCGTGTCTGTTGCCGGGTCAATCAACGTGATGTTTCGAGGAACGATCGTTGTCTGCTTGGTTGTTTTGGTATCCGACACGGTCACGATCTGACCAGGTTGCAGATCAAAAATATTGGCAAGATCAAGCTTAAACCAGGTTTGGTTGTGATCCTGATCGGGAGGGTTAACAGATGTGCTGATACTGTAATCGGGGGTAACCGGATCGTCAATTCTAATAGTTAAAGTTGAGTCAAGAGGCCAATCATTCCCTTCAATGCTGTCTTCATCAGGAAGAACACTAAATGAGGGAGGATTGGGCGCGCGCCAGTACAGTTTGGTCGTATCGCCATCGATATCTGCCTGTTGAACCTCATTTGTGTCACCGGGACGAACGTCGAACAAACCCTGCGCGTTGTCCCCTTCGCCAGGCACGGAGAAATTAGCCAGCCAGATGCGATCACCACCCGCACTCACATGGCGATTTACACAGCCATTATCGCCACAGGCAAGCAAATCCACCATGCTATCAGGCTCGGCTGTGCCAGTCACCGTTTCTGTTTGAGAATCGGCACCTGTCACAGTCAGGTCAGTGACTGTATGTGTTTTGGTAACAAGTCCATCTGTAATGCTGACGGTAAAACCGGGCAGGATCGTGCCAAGGTTGTCAAAATTGGTTTGGTGGGATGAATTTTCCTGTGTGCGAGTCAAGTCAGGATTTTCTTCTGTAGCCGGGTCATCAATGGTCAGGGTCAGGTTTACACCCCAGGGCCAGACATAGGTTTCCACCCGTCCTTCTTCCGGGAAAACATAGAAGAAAGGCCCGAAATCCCAAAAGAACCTGATGCCGACAAAATCATTGATCGATTGTGTTACCCAGAAAGTGCCCTTCCCTGGGAGCAAATCCATCACATCCTGTTCATCACTCCCTATACCAGGTTGTGAGAAATCAGCGAACCAGTGCCCATCAATGTTTGCAACCGGGTAGCGTTGAGCACGGCCTGGCATGTCGAAATAAAAAGCTTGCAAGTTCACGGTACTACCTGCTGGGGCAATCCCGCTAATTGTATCGGCTGTGGGGTCTTCAGAAGTTACCGAAAATTCGGGGATGGTCGCCTGCCTGGTCGTGGTGCCATCCGAAATACGGACCACTTGCCCTACTGCGATGTGGAATTCAGTGGGATCAATATCGATCTGGAATTGACACCAGGCACCCCATCCATCAGGGACAGTGACAGTTTTGCTGTAATCCCATTCTTCGTCGCTTCCAGGAATATCGAAAGAGACAGTAACATCCGATCCAACAATCCAATCACTGGCAAAGATATGATTGCCATAAATATCTATTTCCATTCTGGGTCTAGGGAGGCCCGCCAAGCTCCAGTCAATCTGTGTATAGTTGCCAAGTTCGTCTGTTTGTTGTGCTCCACCGTTCGTGCCAGGAACGAAAACAAAGGGTGCAAAATTCGCAGTCCATTCCCCATTTTCCTCTGGCGTGATATAGAAATGTGATCCACCATTAACCCATACCTGAAAAATCTTATCGGCATCTGCAATACCCGAAACCGTGGCATTATTCACATCAATGTTTGTGATTTCTAGTGAGGTAATAGTCATGCTCCTGGTTATCCCCGCGCCTGTCATGCTGATCGCGTCACCGGCTTGTACATCATGGTTTTCCACCCATATTTCGGCCGTAGTCCCATAGGGATCCCAGGATGACGCTCCCACCCTTGCAGTGTACGTGTTTGAATCATTGATGGTCATGCTGACGACTGTGCCAATGGGCCAGTCATTTGCATTCACCTTGTCCTGGTCTGGGAAGGCTTGAATAACAGGGGTAAGCGTGTGCCAGCCGGTTTGTGTGGTGTTGCCAGCAGCATCGGGTTGTGTAGCCCCACCTTCCGTTCCGGGGACGAAAGAAAATGGAGCAAAATCCGCAGTCCAGGTACCATCTGGGTTGGGCGTGAGCCACATCCCCCCTGCGCCATTCACCCAGACATAGACCTGTTTATCTGCATCTGCCGTGCCAGATACCGTGGATGTGTTCGCATCAATGCTGTTAATTTGTAACGCAGTAACAGTCATGCTCCTGGTTATGCCCCCGCCTGTCATGCTGATCGTGTCACCAGCTTTCAAACCATAGCTTCGGATATCGAACCCGGCGGTGGTCCCATTCGGATCCCAGGATGATTGCCCTACCTTGGAAATGTAAGTGTATGAGCCATTGACGGTCATGGTTATAACAGTATCCATTGGCCAGTTATTCGCATTCACTCGATCTTGGTCAGGGAAGGCTTGAATATATGGGCTGGATTCTTCTGCAAACACCGATGTTGATGGCATGCCGCCCAAAGAAAATACAAATGCTAAAACCAAAACCAGGTTGTAAATTTTATGCGTCTTCATAGGTTCCCTCCCGGAACAGAAAACAAATAACCGGCCACAATGGGCCGGTTTCGCTATTGGCTCCCTGATAACTCATGAGCGTCCAAATTAAGTTATCAAATCATCGCCGCCTGAACTTGTACACAGGTGGAGAAAAAAGACAATTATTATCCCCTCGCACCTCCTCGAAGAACATGCATAAAACGTCCCTCCGTAATCATCATAGCAAAAACCGGAGGCAAATACAATCATGAATAAGTTACATATCGATAACAATTCATGCCGTAACTATGGATGTGTCATTTCTCACTTGGCCCTCCCCTCTATAAGGTCTAGAATCAATTCATCAGACAATCCCCATCCATCACAGGTTTTAGCAGTCCCATTTCGTTGTAGTAGCGCAGGGTCTTGACCGGGATGCAGCTGAGTTTTGAAAAGTCTCCGATCCGTGTTATGTGGAGGTGCTCCGATGCGTGTTATACACCCTCCAGTGACGGGAGGGTCAAGAGGTGACGAGTAGTGGTATTTTAAATAATAGACCTCCGAGTTCTTTGAAGAACTCGGAGGTCTGGTGAAAAGAATAAACTATGGAACGATCATGATGCGGTTCATGGGTCCGGGCGCTACGGGCGAGTTCGCCGTTAAGTAGTTTACGAACGCGTCCACGTCGAACATCCCGTTCAACAGATCGGTGCCAGCTATTAGTGCAGTGAAGCCATCTCCACCACCAGCCAGGAAGTTGTTGACCGTGACACGGTAGCTGGCAGCAGGATCAACCGCCACACCATTGATCTTCAAATTACTGACCTTGCTGCCCACTGGCGCGCTCGTGGTCCAGGTGTAGTTCAGGCTGTACGAGATCTGCAGCATCCTTCCGGTTTTATCCGACCCGGCTGTCGCCTGCTGTTCCAACACCTCTTTGAGCTGCGCGCCGGTGATCGTCATCGTCACCAGGCTGTTGCTAAAGGGCTGGACCGCGAAAGCTTCGGCAAAGGTTACCTGGCCGGGTGCCTCCCCGCCGCTGATCTGGGCAAATAACAGGTCGGTGCGGATGCCGCCCGGGTTGGTCATCGCCACCACTGCGCCGCCGTACGCCGGGGCAACCGTAGCCGCCAACTGGGCATCGGCGATCACGTCACCCAGCGCCGATTCCTGCATGTTGCCGCCCCTCTTGATATCCGCTGTGATGGTGCCAACGACGCGGTTCGCCATGGGGGCTGAGGCTGTTCGATACTGATCCAACAAGGCCTTCATCGCCGCATTGGGTACTGCGCCCAGGTATGGGGTCTCCACCGGGATATTGTTCGCCGTTCTACCAATCACCTGGCCATTGGTGCCGTCGATGGTCAGATCGATATCGGTCAGGTAGCGGCCGTTGTAGCCCGCGCCTGTGACCAGCATCGGGTCATAGTTCTTCTTGACTTTGATCTGGCAATTGTAGGCGTTGTGCGTGTGACCAGTGATCACCGCATCCACCTCGGGGTCGATATTCATCACAACATTGGCAAAGAACGGATCAGTGAGAGTGCAACTGTTGATCGTCGGTCCGGCCGATGCGCCATCATGGAGAATAACCACGATTGCCTTGAGATATTCTGTGTCCTTGAGGACTTTAACGTAGTGATTGATGGCATCAACCTCGGCCTCGAACTGCAGGCCGGTCACTGCCGAGGCGGTAACGATGGTCGGCGTGGATTCAAGAGCAATGCCAATGAATCCCACTTTTACACCGTCAAACTCGCGTACGCTGTACGATGCAAAAAGGGTCTGGCCGTTATCCAGGCGGATGACGTTGGCCGACAGGTAATCGAACGAAGCCCCCGGAAATGCCGGGACTCCCGCGATGCATCCATCCACGGGATGGCAGCCGCCGTTTTGCATGCGCAGCAGTTCCTGCCAGCCTTCGTCGAACTCGTGGTTGCCAGTGTTACTGAAATCGAAACCCATCTGATTGAATGCCATCACGGTCGGCTCATCGTGGAACAGCGCCGAGAGCAGAGGGCTGGCCCCGATCATATCGCCGGCAGAGACCTTGACGGTGTTGGGGTTCGATGCAACAGCGGTATTAACGAAGTTGGCAAGGTACTCAGCACCGCCGCGGTAATACCACGTAGCCTGATTCGTCGAGCTGGGTTTCGTCAAGGCTGCATCGACCGCCCCATGAAAATCATTGACAGCCAGGATCTGCACCTCGACGGATGCCGGTTTGCCCGCGGCTGCAAGCGGGGTTTGCGCCATGCCAAAAAGTAACGCCAGAACTGCTGCAAGCGCAAAAAACTTGCTCATTTTCATTTCATTCCTCCAGGTAACTTCCTTAAACAAATAGCCGGCCAGAACGGCCGGTTTCGCTATTGGCTCCCTGATAACCCATAAGCGTCCAAACTAGGTTAGCAGATCATCGCCGCCAAACAAATGGGTGGAAAGGAAAAAGATATTATCCCCGGATGCCTCCGCGATATGTATACATGGGTGGACCTCCACGCATAGCATAGCAGAATTCCACGATAGATACAAGCACAATTTGGTTACATGTCAGTCAAAATTCAATGGTATTCCGTGGATGTGTCATTTCTCACTTGACCCTTGCCTCTTGAAGGTCTAAAATCAAATTGCCTGACAAATCAACAAAATTATGTCAGTCTGAGTGGTGCAAGGCGCCGCGAAGAGTCTCGTTCACCAAGACCGAGATGCTTCGTCACCGCACTCGCCGTTTGAGGCTCGCGGTTCCTCAGCATGACAAAACCATAGGAGACATAACAATGCCCGATTACCTTTTCCGCGGAAACCTTGCCAAGCTCGACCCTGAAGTGTACGAACTGACACAGCTCGAAGCCGAACGGCAAGCCCGCAAGTTGATCCTCATCGCATCCGAATCCACTGCCCCGATGGCAACCCGCGAAGCGCTGGCATCCGCATTCCAGAACATCTATGCGGAAGGCTACCCCGATGAAGAGTCGCGTTGGATGACCGAGGAAGAGATCCTCGATTACCCAATGCGACTTGCTCATTATCGCCGCAACAGCGATCCGCGCTACTACAAAGGCGTGGAATACGCGGACGTGGTCGAAGCGCTGGCTCGGCGCCGCGCGGCAGAGACCTTCGCCGCCAACGGCTACAACGCTGACCAGATCTATGTCAACGTTCAAGCACTCTCCGGCGCGCCCGCCAACAACGCGGTCTATCACGCGCTCATCAACCTCGGCGATACCGTGATGGGACTCAATCTCCTGCACGGCGGACACCTCTCGCACGGTTCGTCGGTCAATCGTTCGGGGAAATTCTTCAAGGCGGTGCATTACACCATCGATGAGAACGAAAAACTGGATTACGACGCCATCCGTGCACTGGCTCTTGAACATAAGCCCAAGTTGATGATCGCGGGCTATTCGTCCTATTCGTGGGTTCCTGATTGGAAGAAGTTCCGCGAGATCGCGGATGAGGTCGGTGCATACTTCCTAGCGGACATTTCCCACATCGGCGGTCTGGTCGCGGCGGGCGTGGTGCCTTCGCCGATCGGATATGCCCATGTTGTCATGTCTACAACTCACAAGTCTATTGATGGTCCACGCGGCGCGGTGTTGTTGACAACGGACGCGTCCATCGCGAAGAAACTGGACAAAGCCGTCTTCCCCGGCGAACAGGGCGGACCGCACGTCAACGTCTTTGCGGCTCTCGCCTTAACCTTCAAGTTGACTCAGACCAAGCAGTTTAAAGGACTCCAGAGCCAGACTCTCCTAAACGCCAAAGCGATGGCGGACCAGCAGCGGCGACCAGGCTTCGCGCATTTTGGACATCCTCGGCGTGGTGGTCAATCGCAATACCATTCCCGGTGACAAGAACTCCGCCGACCCGAGCGGACTCCGTTTGGGGACACCGTGGATCACGCAACGCGGCTTCGACGAGAAGAAGACACGCGAGTTGGCAAATATCATGGCGGATGTGCTTCTCGCCTGTGCTCCTCACAGCGTGGATACCGTCCACAAGGGCAAACAGCGCAGGGCAAAACTTGACTTCAAAGTGCTGAATGATGCGCGGTTGAAGGTTAGAAAGTTGGCTGAGTCTGCGGGCATTGATTTCAAATACAAGAAGAGTGGATACCCACACTTCTATTACATCGATGAGAAATCGAAGGCGAAGGATGTTGCGGTCTATGAGTTGAGCGGCGACCGCGTCCGGCAGATGCTGGATTACGCGGTTTCATCCGATCTATCGGCGCTGAAACCCGGTATGAGTCAGGCGACAACGATCTCCACACCGAAGGGTGTTGTCAAAGGGACATTGAAGAACGTGGATGACATCTTCTTCCAATTGGCTGTGCCCGCCGCGAAGGCGGGTGTGGTGGGGACGTGGCTGAGAGATCTATCGGATGGGTATATGTCGTTCAATTTGGACGGGGCGAAAGATTTCAGCGCAAAGAGGATGCCCGGACCGTTCACCGTCAGCGAGACAAAAGAAAAGGTCGCGGTGGTAACGGGTAAAGGCGTGGATGAAGAGAAACCCTGGTTTATCGGCGACCAGCCCAAATCGAAG
>JBFYRY010000010.1:0-30921 GCA_041302025.1 Chloroflexota bacterium
TTCGCCCGCTTTTTGAATCGCCATGACCTGAAGTCCATGCTCGTAGTGCCATTGGAAGTCTTTGGCAGTGTAGCGTTGCAGAGTCGATTCGACCATGCGGATGGACCAGGTGTTGATTTTTTGCGAAGGCGTTGGTTTCATGATGGTATCCAATGTTGTTTGCGGGCATGTCACCCTCCCGAAGGACATCGGGACGATGTGAGCGGAGCGAAGGGTCTCTGAGAGAATCGTAGAGATTCTTCGTCGCTTCGCTCCTCAGAATGACATGGGGATGTGCAATAATTTATTGAAGAGTTCCCAAGAGTCGTCGAGCGGGAGGTGGTTGCTGGGGTCGTTGAAGAAGGCTTGGAAGGCGAGGTCAGTGTTTTCAGTGTGGGCGGCTTCGATGATGAGTTCCTGATTGGCGATGTGCTGGTTGATGAGCGGAGTGATTCCCGCGGGGAGGGCACCTGCGGTCAATGGAACAATGGAGTCGCGGCTGAAGTGTGCATTGGTTTCGACAACACTATGCAAAGGCAGGTTGGAAACCTGCCCGATATTTTCCATGTTGATGTTGGTGATGATGTCGCCGAGACCGAGCAAGGCTTTGATCATGCCGACGCCTTCTTCGCCCGAGGATTCGAGCACGAGCGGCGTGATGCCGTTTAGCAGGTCACGCGTCTTTTGCGGGGCGGATGACCAGCGTGCGATGCGGTAGGAGACGGGTGTGCGGATGACACCCCATTTGAATAAGGTTTCTGGCGAGCGAATGAAGCCAGGTAAAAATTCCACGAGGTGACGGTCGCCTGCGGCGGCGAGGATGCCGAAGCGTTTGAATAAATTGAATTTGACCTGGTCGGTGCTGTGGAAAAAGTCGTTGAAGGCTTCCACTTCTGACTGTGTGTATTCCCGAAGCGTGCCAGGTCCTTCGATATGCTGTTTCAATAATTCCAGAAGGTCGTGACCTTGCCAGGTTGCCTTGTCCACCCAGGTGAAGTGGTTGATTCCCGTTACGTTGATCTGGATTTCATTTCTGTGCGGAAGTTCAACGTTCAGGTATTGCGCTGCGATTTTTGCCAGCATCTTCTGCGTGGAGAAGACCTCGTGACAGCAACCGAAGACCTTGAGTTCGGGCGCGACGCGGGTCAACGTCCGTGTGCAGATGGACATGGGGTTGGTGTAGTTGATGATCCATGCGTTCGGACAGTAGGCGGCCAGGGCTTGGGCAAAGCCTTTGTAGGTGGAGGCAGACCGAAGGCCACGAATGAGACCCGCCGCTCCAGTCGTGTCGCCAACGGGGTAGTAGAGTCCGTATTCTTCACAGAGGGCGATCTCGTCACGCATCAGTTCCAAAGAGCCAGGCTGGATGGAGATGATGACAAAGTCTGCGTCCTGCAATGTCTCTCTCAAAGTGGATATGGCGGTGTAGTGCCAGCGTGAGACAACGCCAGGCTGGGTTTGCATCCAATTGCCGAGTTGTTTGTTGAGGTGCGCGGAGTCCATGTCGATGTCGTAGAGCGCGACTTCGCCTGTGAGGTCGGGGCAGAGCGCGAGGTCGATCATCAACTTGCGCGCCCAGTCGCGGCTTCCGCCGCCGATGTAGGCAAATTTGAGAGGGATGGGATTCATCAGTAGACCCTAAGAATTTGTCCGTGATGCCTGTCGCCCTAATTGGTACGAAAACCCTTAGGGTCTTACAGGTGTCAGAGTAAGGCGGGCGGTTTGTCGCCGCCCGCCTTTGTGTTTCGTTGCTGGTTATTTCACAAAACCAGTTTCGAGAAGTGTTTCCTTGGCGGATGCTTCGAGGTCTTTCGCGCCTTCGGTGAAGGGTTGCTTCAGGAATTCAGCATAGTAGGCTTTCGGGTCCATATCGCGACCAGCGGCGGTCTTGTATGCCACGTAGCGAGCCTGCATTTCGACATCGGTGAAGATGTAGACCATATTGGCAAGCTGGGTCAGTGGCTGGGCTTCCTTGGATGTCCACTTGGCGGCATCTTCGAGTCCTTCCGTGGTGATAAAGCCCTTGTCAGTGAGTTTGTAGTTCACGCCATCAACACCAAAGCCGAGCAGGTAGTAGCCTTCATCGGACGCCATCCATTCGAGCAGGCGTGCAATAGCGGGACCCTTGCCTTCGTCAATGGCTTTCTGGGAGACGGCGTAGATGCGGGCGGTCTTGGATACAACACCCATCGAACTCTTGCCATCGGGACCCTTGGGGGCGTCCATGGCGATCCACTGTCCATCGGGGAAATTTGCGTCAAAGTCTGCGTAGTTGGATTTGTTGGCGAGAGCGGCGAAGTTCTCGTGCATCATGCCGCATTTGCCTTGTTTCCAGCGGGCGCGGAATTCATCCTTCTTGAGGGTGGGCCAATCGGGGTCGACGACTTTTTCATCGTTGAGGACTTTGATGTATTCCACAGCCTTCATGTAGTTCGGGTTGCGGACGTTGAGGGAGACCGCATCGGCGCTGGAGAGATTCCAGACACCGGCAACGCCATGCGCGCCGTAGACCCAGTCGAAGCGGGTGCCGAGCCCCATGTTCGCCAAGCCTGAACCTTCGATGTAGGCGCAGAAGCCGTAGGTATCATTCTTGCCATTGCCATCGGGATCGTCATAGGTGAAAGCTTTAAGGACGGTGAGGACTTCGTCAAGGGTCTTGGGAGATTGCAGTCCGAGTTTGTCGAGCCAGTCTTTGCGGATGACGAGCGCATCGGTCTGGGGCAGGGCGCCGGGGTCGGGTAGTCCGTACATCGCGCCGTCGATGGTGACCAGTTTGTTGCGGGCTTCATCGGCGTAGTGACCCTCGGTGCGGATGGGCATCAGGGGCAGTAAGTCATCCACTTTGGCGATCAAACCAGCCTGCACAAGTTTGTACCAGACGTCGCGGTTGACCATGAATACATCAGGCAGGGAGTTGCTTGCACCAGCGGCATTGATCTTTGTGTCCTGGTCAGCCTGAGTGGAGGGGAGCAGGACAAGGGTCAGATCTACCTTGGCACTGTCGCGGATGATGTCGTAAGCGACCCAGTCTTCGGGCGGAGGACCGGCTTCAGAGACGCGTCCGCCAGCCCAGAGTTCGATATCCGTTACCGGGATTTCGGTCGGCTCAGGAATGGCAGTGGGTTCTTCGGTCGGGGCGGCAGTCGCGGGGACTTCCGCCACCGGCTCAGCGGTCGGCGTAGCCGCCGGGGTGCATGCGCCAACGAGGAGCGAAATCGTCGTCAGCAACAGCATCAGTTTAAGCATTGTATTTTTCATGTAGGACCTCTCTTCTTTAGAATGGTTGATTGAGCAGGATATTTACAAAACAATTGATTGAAATACTATGAGCGACCTCCTTTACCTATGATTTGACGCCCCCGAGCAGGGTGCCTTTGGTGAAGTATTTCTGGATCCATGGATAGACGATAACCATCGGAAGCATGGTCAGGAAGACGCTGGCGGCTTTGATGGCTTGCACAGATGCCGAACTAAAAGCGTCGTACTCGACATACTCGTTCATGTTTGCCGCCAGCAGGATGTTACGCAGAAGCACCGGCAGGGGCTGGAGTTTGGCATCGTTGAGATACAGGATGGCGTTGAAGAATTCGTTCCAGTGGCCGACAGCGTAGAACAGCCCGATGGTCAACAGGATGGGTTTGGAAAGCGGAAGCACCACATGCCACAACACCTGGAATTCGTTGGCGCCGTCCAGGCGGGCGGCTTCCTTTAGTTCGTCGGGCAGTCCTTCAAAGAAACTTTTCATCACCAGCAGGTTGTAGATGTTGATGCCGCCCGGCAGGATGACCGCCCAATAGGTATCCACCAGCCCAAGTTTTTGGACCACAAGATAGGAGGGGATCAGTCCCGCATTGAACAGAAATGGGATCATGACGAGCGTGATGAAAAACCTGCGTCCCGGCAGGTCGCGGTTCGATAGCGCGTACGCAAACGGCACGGTAAGCAGCATGTTGATCGCCATGCCGCCAAGCGTAATTATGGTGCTGTTGGCGGTGGCGCGAAGAAAGGAAGGATGGCTAAGCAATTGCTTGTAAGCCTCAAACGACCATTTCAACGGAGCCAGCCACAGCCCAAAGGTTTTTGTGTCAATATAACCAAGCGGGGTGATCGACATCATAAATACACGCCACATGGGGATAATGACAATTACAAGGATGGAGATCAACAACCCATTGACCAGAATCTGGAAAAGAATGTCGTCCCAGGATTTCAGTTTGAAATTCATGGCAGTCTTCCGTTCAATACAGCCCAGTACCCGTCAGACGCTTTGCCAGACGGTTTGAGAAAAGCACCAACAGCAGTCCGATCGTGCCTTTGAAAATGCCCACCGCTGTTGCCAGACTGAACTGGAATTCGAGAATGCCCTGGCGATAGACCCATGTGTCAATTATGTCGCCCACGCTGTACACGGGCAGGGAATATAGCACGAAGATCTGATGGAAACCCGCATCGAGAATATTACCGAGGCGCAGGAGCGTAACGACAACAACAGTGCTGACGATGCCGGGGAGCGAGATGTGCCAGATGCGCTGAAGGCGTGATGCGCCGTCCACGGCGGCGGCTTCGAACAGGGTCGGGTCGATCGCCATGAGCGCGGCAAGGTAGATGATGGTGCTCCAGCCGGTCTCCTTCCAGATATCCGAGCCGATCACAACGACCCGGAACCAGTTGGGGGATGTCAGGAAGGCGATCGGTTCCCCACCCCTGGCTTTGATGACCTCATTAATCAATCCTTCGCCCGGCGAAAGGATCACCAACAGGATGCCAAACATGATGACCCATGAAAGAAAATGCGGCAGGTACGAGATGGTCTGTACCAGGCGAGCCATCCGCTTGAAAATCGATTCATAGATGCTCAACGCCAGAATGATCGCCACCGGCATCCCCAGGATCAGTTTCATCAGACTAAAGAACAGGGTGTTGGTGATTAACTGACTGAAATAGAAGGAATTAAAGAAGGTGACGAAATGCTTGAACCCGATGAAGGGACTGGCTTCGACACCCAGCAACGGTTTGAAGTCCTTGAAGGCGATTTGAGCGTTCCACAGGGGCCAGTAGCGGAATAACACGAAATAGATCAGACCGGGGAGCAGCATCAGGTACAACCAGCGTTGCCGCCATAGTACACGAAGCAACTTGTTGAAATCGAACCTGGGTCCGGCGGTGGTGGGGAGTGTTTTCAGGGTCATATTTTTCTCCGATGAAACGGTTTTGGATCGATAGCCAAAGCCACTTCACCTGGGAAGAGACAAATCAGGAAGTACGATTATCATCTTAGCAGGGTAGGCTTGGACTTTGACGAGGTATGTTTGGACAAAACCGACACGATTCCCCTCTCCCACCGTGCCGAGCGGAGTGATAACAGAGACGAAGCGGGAAGATATGCTGGGGGCGAGGGAAATTCCATAGTAAACTGTATTTTAGCAAGACATTACCATGCCCAACTCCACCAACCGTGCCACCCTCGGATTTCTCTTCGCCAGCCTGCACACAGGTGCAAGCCTGGTCATTCTTCCCAGCCTGTTGGATGCCGCCGAAAAGCACGATGTCAACCTCATTTGCTTCCCTGGCGGGCGTTTGCAGGCGGCAGATTCCTTTGAGAGTCAACGCAATGCCATCTTCGACCTTGCCAGTGCGACCTGCCTCGACGGTTTGATCACCTGGTCGTCCTCCCTCGGTGGTGTACTTAAACCCGCCGAGATCAAGGCATTTCATCAACGTTACCATTCTCTCCCGATGGTCAGCCTCGCTCAATTCATGGAGGGGACCCCGACGGTCTCTGTGGATAGTTACCTCGGGATGCGCTCCCTGCTTGCCCATTTAATCGAAGGACATGGATTCAAACGCTTCGCCTTCATCCGCGGACCGGAGGAACATTACTACGCACAGGAGCGCTACCGCGCCTATCTCGATTCACTCCAGGCGTTCAATCTGCCTCTTGACCCCAGGCTTGTCACCCGCCCTCTGCCCTGGGAGGCGGGAGCCGAAGCGATGGAGATTCTGCTCGACGAACGCGGACTCAAACCGGGCAAGGATTTCGATGCCGTTGTTGCCGTCAGCGACATGATGGCGATCTGGGCGATGAAGACGTTGCAATCACGCGGCTTCGATGTGCCAAAGGATGTGGCGGTCACGGGATTCAACAACTCGCGCGAGGAACGCCTGTCCACGCCGCCGTTGACGACAGTGGATCTTCCGTTTGGCGAGCAGGGTTCAAAGGCGATGGACTTGTTGTTGCAACAACTCGCAGGCGAGTCTGTCCCTGCGCTGATCACACTGCCGTCGACGTTGATCGTGCGGCAATCGTGCGGGTGTCCATCCAGGGCGATTGCGTTGGCGTCGTTCATGCCGAAGAGTAGAAAAGAAAAAAGCGAAGGGGAGTTGAAACTCGAAGATGTGCGGGCAGGTTGCGTGTCCGAGATGGAAGCGGCGATGGCTCTTCCTCCTGAAGAATCGAGGGAGTTGTTCGAATCCGTTTTTGACGCGTTCATCGACGGGGTCGAAAAGCCGCCGCAAAAATTTTTATCGACATTAAGTGTTGCGCTCGAACATGCCATGGATTCAGATCATGATCTCGTGCATTGGCAGAATATGATTTCGATCCTGCGCCGCTGGGTTTTGCGCTGTTCCTCTGATTCCGAAAAAGTGGAGACATTGATCTCTCAGGCGCGTGTTGCGGCAGATGAAGCGGTCCAACGCGCGCAGGCGTATGCGCAATGGCGCGCCGACCGTGAAGCCGAAAATTTGCGCGAGACCAATCGCGCCTTGCTGATAACGTTCGATGTCAATCAATTGACGGATGTGCTGGTGGAGCGACTGCCCGCGTTGAAAATTCCCAGCGTGTATCTCGTGACGTACGAACAGCCGACCGACGCGGAAGTTCCCGAGTATGCGCGTTTGCGGCTGGCATTTTCAGATGGCGAACGCGTCGCGCTCGAGCAGGATGGTTTGCGTTTTTCAACGCATCAGGTTGTCCCGCTTGAATTCCTGCCAGGGCATCGGCGTTACAGCCTTGTCGTTGAACCGTTGTATTTTCAGGACAAGTCGTTGGGGTATGTTGTTTTCGAGATCGGCACACAGGACGGCAACACGTACGAGTTACTGCGCAACAACTTGAGCAGTGCATTGCAGGGAGCCATGTTGTTCCGGGAAATTCAACAGGCGCGTCTCGATGCGGAAAAAGCGGACCGTATCAAAACACGTTTGCTCGCGAATGTCAGTCATGAGATGCGCACACCGTTGAACATCATTACAGGCTATACACAAAACATTTTAAGCGCGCCGGAAAAAGTCTCATCGTCGTTACTGAATGATATTCATCAGATCCAAAGCAACGCCGAGCATCAACTGCGCGTCATCAACGATTTGCTCGACCTTTCGCGTGCCGAGATCGACGAACTCGACCTGACACTCGAACTGCTCGACCCGCATCAATTGTTAGTGGATGCCTTCCGCGACCTTGCCGATCAATCCGCCCCACCAGATATCCAGTGGAATCTGGATATCCCCGAACGCCTGCCGCAGCTCCGCGCCGATGCCGTCCGTTTGCGGCAGATATTTTTGAATCTGTTGAGCAACGCCAAGAAATATACGCCAAGCGGAGCGATCACCCTGGGGGCAGAGGTTGTGCCGCCACAGATCCATTTCTGGGTGACGGATACGGGTCTTGGCATCGACCACGAACAACAGGAACGCATCTTCGAGCCGTTCGTGACGCTGGAGGAGAATCGCCGCATCGCAGGCGGGATCGGGCTGGGACTCTCCATCACGCGTCATCTCGTTGCGCTTCACGGCGGGACGATGAAACTGGACAGCCAGCCCAATCAGGGTTCAACCTTTCACATTTACCTGCCACTTCCTGCTCTTGACCAAACGAAACCTGCAAAGCATGAAGACTTGTCATCTGTGTTGTTGCTGATTTCGTCGCATGATGAACCGACAAAAGAAATTCTCGAAATGTGCCAAAAGCAGAATCTGGATGTCTTCCAATTGCGAAGCACCGAAGATTTGGAGACCGCGCTCAGTAATACAAGACCAGTCGCCCTCGCCTGGGACTTGTCCAACGCGCAACCGAATGACTGGAGTCTGGTGCGTCGCTTGCGACATTATCCGGGTTTGAGTCAGGCACCGTTCATTCTTTACGGTCAACCTGCCGGGGAGCAGGTGGGCATAACCGGCTTCGTCGTCAAGTCGTCGAACACGAAGACATTGCTTGATGCGGTCATCGCGATGAGTCCGACACAGGCATCTGGTCCAGTATTGATCGTGGATGACGACCCGCAAGTGCGTGAGGCGCACAAGAAACTGGTGGAGGATGGTTTGCCTAATTACCCTGTCCGCCTGGCGGAGAATGGCGAAGTTGCGCTTGCGGCGATGAGGAAGGAAGTTCCATCGTTGGTTCTGCTTGACCTTGTCATGCCAATCCTGAGCGGCGCGGATGTGCTCGACCGAATGCGCGCGGATGCAAACCTGCGGCAGGTCCCTGTGATCGTTTTGAGCAACAAAGTGTTGGGCTTGGATGATGTTAAACGCATCGAGAGGCACGCACACGTTACATTACAAAGCAAAGGCATCTGGTCGGAGGAAGAAACGGTCGCGGCGCTCAATCGTGCTGTCTTCAGCGAGGACACGCTCCCCGTGCATACCAGCGCGCTTGTTAAACAAGCCATTGCATACTTGCACCAGAATTACACGCGTCCCGTTTCGAGGTGGGAGATCGCCGAAGCCGTCGGTGTCAGCGAGGATTATCTCAGCCGCGTCTTCAACCGCGAGTTGAACATCTCGCCGTGGGATTATTTGAATCGATATCGCGTGCTTCAATCGAAACAGCTTTTAGTGAACACAACCGAAACCATCGGTTCCATTGCGCATCAGGTGGGGTTCAAGGATCAGGCTTATTTCAGCCGCGTGTTCCACAAAGCCACCGGGATGTCACCGCAGGGGTTCAGGGATTCGAGCGTGGGTTAGTTCGATGAAATCGGTGATACGAAACGGGTCAGTAACAGGCTTGGCAACGGCATCAAACTCCCGGTCCCGAACCTGACCGTGGAATTGGAAGTCTGAACAGATATCCTTGAACCGGTCTATATCCCGTCCGTGCACAGGGACGATGTGGTTGCCTCCGTCCACTTCTTCATAGTTGTACCGCTTTTTCCACGAAAGCGGAGTGAACGTGGTTGAGGATATTTGGAGTTATCCGATACGGTTTTGCTGGCGATTGTCTTGTCCAGTTTACCAGATAACCTTTCGGCTCTGCATCCCACACCTTCCACGTTTCTCCATGACTGAAAACTGACCAATGGGCGTCTTGAATTTCGTTGTACAATTGATATATGCACCAGACCATCAACGTTCTCTTTCTCGCGGCGGAAGCCGAACCTTTTGTAAAAGTGGGGGGACTGGGCGATGTGGCAGGCACCCTGCCTAGAGCCTTGCGCGCACTTTCCAACGAAGAAATCAAACTTGACGTACGCCTTGTTTTGCCGATGCACACCGCCATCCGTGCAGAGTCGCTCAAGCCGGTGGGCATCTATTCGATTCCGCGCGGCAAGACCGAGGTCCAGGTGGATGCGTTCGAGGGCGTCCTCGATGGCATGCCGGTCTACTTCATCAACGGCGATCCGATCCGGGCCAGCGGCTCCGTCTACTCATCCAACAACAAACTGGACGGCGAGAAGTACGCGTTCTTTTCCTTTGCCGCGCTCGAACTGCCGCGCCAGATCAATTGGAATCCCAATATTATTCATGCCAACGACTGGCACACCGCACTCGCCGTATATGGCAACCTGGTCAAGCGCTGGGAAGATAAAAAGAATCGCATCGCCTCGGTCGTCACGATCCACAACCTGCCGTTCCTCGGTCCCGATGTGAGCGAGATCATCGAATCCTATGGCTTGCCGCTTGCCAATACCGATTTACCCGATTGGGCGCGCGTCATGCCGATGCCGCTTGGCTTGTGGGCGTCCGATGCGATGGTTGCCGTTTCGCCGACGTATGCCGATGAAATTCTGCACGAAGAATTCGGATGCGGTTTGATGGACTTTTTCAGGAACCGGACCGAAACCCTCAGTGGGATCCTAAACGGAATCGACACCGCCTCTTTCGACCCGAACACTGACACCGTTATCGATAAAAAATTCTCCGCCGATGACCTTGCCGCGCGCAAGCGCAACAAGATCGCCCTGCAGGAAAAACTCGGTCTGCCCGTCCTGCCCGATGTGCCCCTGTTGGGAATGGTCTCGCGCATGGACGAAGCCAAAGGTATCGACATCGCTCTCAAGGGACTGAAAATGCTCGGCAAACAGAGCTGGCAGTTGGTGATCCTCGGTGCGGGCAATCCCAAAATCGAAGAACAGGCCAGGAAACTGCAGGAAGCCATGCCCGACCGTGTCCGTGTGGAAACCCGCTACGATGCAAAACTCGCCCGGGAGATATACGCCGGTTCGGACATCTTCCTCATGCCCTCGCGCTACGAGCCCTGCGGCATTTCGCAAATGATCGCCATGCGCTACGGAAGCGTTCCGCTTGTGCGTGCCGTCGGCGGACTTCACGATACTGTTACAGACAGCGAAACCGGTTTTGTGTTCATCGATAAGAAAATCAAATCGTTCAATGACACCTTGCGGCGCGCCCTTGAGTTATATCCCTACCACTCCCGCTGGGCAAATTTACAGAAAGCGGGCATGGCGCAGGATTTCTCGTGGGAGACCTCGGCAAGAAAATACCTTGCGCTGTATCAAAAACTTCTTGCCGCATTACCCGCCTCTAACGGAAGAAAAGTAAGTGAATGATCCTTTTTCTTACGGTCTGATGTTACGCACCGTCCCGAAGGCTTGGACTACAAACAGGCTTGATTTACGAGAACCTTCGGGACGTTCTGCGTAATGTGAGTTACGGTCTAAAAAGCACATCATTTCATCGCGAGGGCTAAACTATGAAAACACGAGCAGTGATCCTGGCAGGCGGCGAGGGGTCGAGACTGGGGGTATTAACGGCAAAGCGGGCAAAACCCGCCGTTCCTTTTGCAGGCAAATATCGCATCATTGATTTCCCATTGTCGAACTGCGTCAACTCGGGCATCTTCGATGTTATGATCCTGGCACAATACCGCCCGCAATCCCTGATCGAGCATGTGGGTTCGGGTGCGCCCTGGGACCTGAACCGCGACTTCACCGGCGGGGTAAAGATCCTCAGCCCCTACAAAGCCCGCAACGACTCGAACTGGTTTACCGGCACGGCAGATGCCGTCCAACAGACCTTCACCTTCATCAAGAAGGATTCCCCCGATTTCATCCTCATCCTTTCCGGCGACCACATCTACAACATGGACTACGAGCCGATGATCTCCTTCCATATCGATCATCAGGCAGAGCTTACCATGGCAACCATTAACGTGACCATGGAGGAAGCATCGCGTTTTGGCATCCTGTCCATCGACGAGAAGAACAGGGTCACCTCCTTTGTGGAAAAACCCGCCGAGCCTCCCTCCACACTTGCCAACATGGGCGTATATCTATTCAACCGCGAATTACTCGACAAGGTGCTGTGGGATGACCACCAGAAGAAAAAATCGTCGCACGACTTCGGAAAGGATATCATCCCGCTTCTTGTTAAATCGAAAACCCGCGTCTTTGCCTATCCCTATACCGGTTACTGGATGGACGTAGGGACGATCGTTTCCTACTGGCAGGCGCACATGGATATGCTCTCTCCAAATCCGCCGCTGAAACTATATGACCGCAAGTGGATCATTCATACCCGCACGGAGGAGCGCGCGCCCGCCCGCCTGCCTGCCGGTGCTCACGTCTATGCCAGCATGCTTTGCGATGGGTGCTATGTTGGGGAAAATGCACATGTGGAAAGCAGTGTCCTCTCGCCGGGAGTCATTATCAAACCGGGTGCAGTCGTGCGCGAATCGGTCATCGCCACCGATTGCGTCATCGAGAGCGGCGCGGTTGTTGAGAGAGCGGTCCTTGATAAGCATGTTCATGTCGAGCAGAATGCGCGTGTGGGGTGGGGGGTTACTGATCAAAATATCCGCATTGCCATGGTCGGCAAACACAGCACGGTGCCGGCCGGGTTTGTGATCGAACCCGAAGCACAGGTTCTCACCGATGTGATCGCTTCCGATTACAGTGAAAATGTTGTTCATGCAGGAGAATCCATCGAAACACGGAGACAAGCCAATGAAGTTTGAACGTTCGGCAGGAATTCTTTTACACCCCACCAGTTTGCCCGGTCCGTATGGGATCGGGGATCTCGGTCCGCAAGCCTTTCGCTTCGTGGACTGGCTCGCCTCCACCGGTTGTAAACTCTGGCAGGTGCTTCCGCTCGGTCCCACCGGCTATGGCGATTCACCTTATCAATGTTTCTCTGCTTTTGCGGGCAACCCTTATCTGATTAGTTTCGACCTTCTGCTCCAGGATGGATTATTGACTCCGGACGATCTCAGCGATAAACCGGACTTTCCCGCCTCTCGCGTGGACTTTGGCTGGATCATCCCGTGGAAACTGGATCTTCTGCAAAAGGCTTATTCCCGTTTCCCCTCCGCTTCGGACGAGTTACACAAGGAGTTTGATCGCTTCTGCGCCGGGAACGCTTCCTGGCTCGATGACTACGCCCTGTTCATGTCCATCAAGGAGGCGAACGGAGGCGGCGCCTGGAACGGCTGGGAAAAATCCATCCGGACGCGCAAGAAAACTGCCATGGCCAGGGCACGCAAGGAACACGCGGAAAATATCCGCCGACATTCCTTTTATCAATTCCTATTCTTCCGTCAATGGCATGACCTGCGTGCCTACGCCAACGAACGCGATATCAAGATTGTCGGCGATATTCCCATCTTCATTGCCTACGATAGCGCGGATGCCTGGGCAAACCCCGGACTGTTCTTCCTTGACAAGGACAGCCTGCCGACCGCTGTGGCGGGAGTCCCGCCTGACTATTTCTCGCCGACAGGGCAACTCTGGGGCAACCCGCTCTATCGCTGGGATGTTCACAAAGAGACCGGTTATGCCTGGTGGATTGAGCGTTTCCGCGCCGTGTTGAAACTGGTCGATATCATCCGCCTCGACCACTTCCGCGGGTTTGCCGGTTACTACGAGATCCCATTCGGTTCGCCAACCGCTGAAACCGGACGTTGGGTGCCGGGTCCCGGCAGTGACTTCTTCAAGGTGCTCGAAAAAAGACTGGGCGGTTCACGTACTGCTGGGAGTGAATTGCCCATCATCGCCGAGGATTTGGGCGTCATCACACCGGATGTGGTCGCACTGCGTGACGGGTTCAAACTGCCGGGCATGAAGATACTGCAATTCGCGTTCGACAACGCGAAGAATCCCTTCCTGCCGCATAACTATTCCATGCATTGTGTGGCATACACAGGGACGCACGACAACGACACCGCCCGCAGTTGGTTTGACTCCGCGCCCGGGCATGAACGCGCCTTTGCCATGAAATATCTAAATGCCAATGCGGATAATTTTGTCTGGGAGATGATCCGCGCCGTGTGGTCGTCGGTGGCGGTCTATGCCCTTGCGCCCATGCAGGATGCCCTTGCCTTGGGTGGGGAGGCGCGCATGAACTTCCCATCCCGCCTCGGCGGCAACTGGGAATGGCGTATGAACGAAGCCGATATGAGCGAAGAACTGGCGAAGAGTTTGAAGGAACTGAACGAGTTATATCTGCGATAAAGTGAGACACATCGTTCTGAAGCTTTAGCCTTCGGGACGATTTTATACTCCGGCGTGTAGCCACTTGAACTTTAAAAATTAATTCCTTCGCCGGACAGACGGTTGCCATGAAAGCCGGAACGGATTTACAATATTTCCTGACCGATCATCTTGGTTCGGTTGTAGCGACCACTGACAGCAACGGTACTTTAATAAGCCAGCAGAGATATCTACCATTCGGCGGAGCGCGCACGGATGTAGATAGTCCTGAAGATTCACCGACTGACTTCACATACACCGGACAACGCGATCTGCCTGGCACTGGATTAATGGACTATAAGGCACGGTTTTATTCGCCTTGTATAAAGGAGTAGAAAATTTCAGCACTTTAACAACTTTCCTTATTGAAGATTGGCGCCTTCGCCTCATATTAACCGGCTGACGAAAAACCAGCCTGCTCTTGTTGCGATGAGCAGGCTGGTTGCATTTACCCAGAAGTGACTGGTTTATTGCGGTCTGTGAGATTGACCACAATGGCGTTGCTGGCTTTGATCAGATTCTCCGGCGTGATCATGATCTCCTCGCCCCATTGTCCTCCGCCGGTGCCAAGGATGGGTTCGTTGATGAGACTCGCTTCGAGAAAAGTGCGGAATCCCTCCGGTTGCCAGTGAAAAGCGGGGATCGAGCCGATGACATATCCCGTTGTTGATTTCACAACTTCAGGATCAGCTATTTTGATATTGCGTGAACCGATCGCCTTTTTGAGATTCCCTGAAATGGCGTTCTGGTCCGCGCCCAACATCACGAGCACGCACTCGCCGGTATCCACCACCTGAAAGATCAGAGTCTTCACCGCCTGCCGTTCGGGAAAGCCGAGTACCTGTGCGACATTTGCCGCGCCTTTTTCGGTGTCGGGCGAAAAACTTTTCCGCTCGTAGGGAATAGTACGTTCATCAAGATAGGTGTGAGCAGGGAGTTGTGTCATTGTTTGGTCCGTGACGCGAGATAAATACCGAGCAAGATCAAGATGCCACCGATCACTGTGGCAACCGCAGGCGCTTCGTTCAAAAGGAAAAATGCAAGAATGGCTGAGCCGATGGGTTCGCCCAGCGTGGTCACCGCGACGAACGCGGCGGGCAAATAACGCAGTGCCCAGTTGTATGTCGAATGTCCGATCAGTTGCGGTACCGCCGCGAGCAGGAAGATCCAACCGTAGGTTTTTGTTTCATATCCAAATGGCGACTGTCCCGCCGCGAGCATGATGACGAGCAACGCAACCGCCGCCATCCCATACACCAGAAAGATATACGGGACGAGCGACATCCCAGCCCGCAGTTTCCTGCCGATGATGAGATAGCCCGTTACCGCCCATGCGCCCGCCAGCGCAAGGAAGTTTCCCCACATCGCGCGTCCTTGCACGACTTGACCCAACTGCGGACATTGGATCCCGTTTTGGATGACGCACGCGTCGGACAACCCGACAATTGTTCCGCCCAAAAGAGCCAGCGCCAACCCGACGATTGCCGCGCGTGTCAACTTCTCGTTCAACAGCATCGGTGACAACAACGCCACCCACAGCGGACCCGTCGACACGAACACAACCGAACTCGCGACCGATGTGTATTCGAGCGAGGATATCCATGTGGCAAAATGAACGGCAAGGAATAACCCGGATACCACCCCCAATGTGATCTGGTTTCGCGTGAAGCCTTTTATCTCATCCCGGTGACGTGTCAGCGCAACAGGGGCGAGCAACAGCGTGGCGAACGTCAATCGTAATGCGGCAATGACGAGCGATGGCGCGCCATCCGTTTGCGCGAAGCGGATAAAGATCGAAGCGGTGGAAACAGCCAGTATTGCAATGAGCAGGCTAAAGGGCAGGATGACGCGGGCGCGTTGTTCGGTCATCCGCTGATTTTACCCGTATCCCGTCTGCTACGGGAACCTCTCTTCGTGTTTGATGGCTTTCCGCCGGAAACGGGAATGCCATATTTTTCTTGACACAGGTATCCCATAAGACTACAATTTTTATCGATATTCAAACAATCGACCCAAAGGAGAAAACCATGGCTTTTGAACTTCCGAAACTGGCATATGCCTACGATGCGCTGGAGCCGTATATCGACGCGCGCACGATGGAGATCCATCACACCAAGCACCACAACACCTACGTGACAAATTTGAACGGGGCAGTGGATAAGACCCCTGAACTGGCGGGTAAATCACTTGCGGCGATGTTGGGCGACCTGAACGCAGTCCCCGAGGCTGTGCGCGGTGTTATCCGCAACCATGGCGGCGGCACCTTCAACCACAATTTGTTCTGGGAGATCATGGGGCCGAAAGCCGGTGGAGCGCCGAAGGGCGAACTGGCAAAGGCGATCGATGCTTCCTTCGGCTCGTTCGATGCGTTCAAGGATGAATTCACAAAATCCGCCATCGGGCGCTTCGGTTCGGGCTGGGCATGGCTGGTCAGGAAGGGGAGCGGGCTGGCAGTGGTCTCCACCGCGAATCAAGACTGTCCGCTTTCGGACGGCGCGGCCCCCATCCTTGGTCTTGATGTATGGGAACATGCCTATTACCTGCTCTACCAGAACCGCCGCCCGGATTACATCGCGGCGTGGTGGAACGTGGTCAACTGGGATGCGGTGGCTGAAAAATTCAAATAAATATCCCCGCCTGCATGGGATATAATAATCCTATCCGTTGTCATAAAATTCTCAAAAGGAGAAAATTCCATGACCCACATTATCACCAGTTTGTGTGTTCGAGACCGTGGTTGTATCGAAGTGTGCCCGGTCGAATGCATCGTCCCCGGCCAGCCGGTTGCCGAATGGCCCTGGATGTACATCGACCCTGACACCTGCATCGACTGCGGCGCGTGCGTGCCCGAGTGTCCATTTGCCGCCATCTTCCCCGAAGATGAAGTCCCTGCGGCGTATACCGCCAAGGGCGGCGAATCCATCAGCAAGGTTGGATTCACCGGTCATTACGAAGCCACCAACCATCATGGCACAAAGGTTGTGCTTGAAACAACCAAACAGTTGTCGGCTGGTGAAGTCGTCGACCTCACTCCCGACATCAAATTCAACTACGATTTCTTCAAGGGCGGTCCCGGGTACGGCGCGAAAGATTCAGATAGCGGAATGTAGTCCGGCTTTGAAAGAGAGCCAGGTGAATAGCCTGGCTCTCTTTTTTGTTACTGGTTCATCGCATCGGCGAGCAACTGCTCCCCGATCCGTTGCGCAAGATAAGCGTTGTCCTCTTCGAGCAAAACAACCACCACCAGCGGAGATGCCTGCCAGTTGGGCGGCGTTCCTGCCATGAACCATGTGACCAATGTGTCCTTTTCCCTTGTCCGTGCGGTGTGGGACCAGTACGTCTTTCCCTCCATGATCAGGGACTCAGCCGCCTCATCCGCCGCCGACGGCTGGCTCGCTTCGAAGGGCGTTCCCTCCGCTGACAGCACCACCCAGCCATCCTTTGGCGTGTTCACGGCAGTGACAATGATCGGCGCGGGAATCGTCCCATGGTTGCTCAAGGCTGATGACGCCAAAGCAACCTGTAATGGCGAGACGTGGAAGTGTTCAAGTTCGGGGCTGGAGATCGACTCTGCAACCGGTATCTCGATGACCGGTGCGCGGTTGAAGCCAATGCGCTCGTATATTCTTTGAAGTTCATCGTTGAGGGCTTTTCTATCGCCGACGATCATCTTCACGAAGGGATCAATCAGAGAACCCGTCGGATACAAGCCTTGTGCCGCGCGATTGATCAAAGGCTTGGCTGGATCGATATTCAAATCCACGCCTATGTCATCCAGGTTATTTGGGTCAAAGCCGGGATGTGACGCCATCACAAGGATATCGCCCGTTTCCGCGTTGAGCAGGATCACTGCACCGGAATGATTCCCCAGCCCATCATCTGCACTTGCCTGCAGAGACAGGTCAATGCTGGCGCGCACATCCAATCCCTTCGGAGACATGCCGTAAAGTAATTTCTCCCACAGGATCATCAGCGCGGGATTTCCCTTTTGACCGCGCAGGTAATCGTTGAACGCCGCTTCGAGTCCCGCCTGTCCGTACACAAGATCGTTGTAGCCAATCACCGGCGCGAGAGCGGGATATCGGTAGGAACGGATATAACTCCCCGTATTCCCTTCAGTTGTGTTGATAACGGCGCCGGATCGGTCGAGAATATTTCCGCGCGGCACATACCGGGATTCGATGGCGAGCCGTACATTATCAGACCGGGTGAGCAGGTCGGGACCGCGCACAACGGACCACCATCCGTTCGCCAGGGCAAGGAGGAACAGCCCAAGCGACAGCGCCGCGCCCAGCGCGAGATAAGGTGTTGGATTCTCCAGCGGGGCTGGGTCTTCGTCCATATGATTACTGATGTGCAGGAGGAGGAGCAGGGCGATGAACGATGTCAGGAGCGATGAGCCGCCATGGGAAACGAAGGGCAGGGTCACGCCGGTCAACGGCAGGAGGCGAAGGTTGCCTCCGATGATCAATATTGCCTGAATGCCGAAATAGGAAGTGATGCCCGCCGCGAGAAGCCGCCTGAAATCATCCGGGGCGCGGAGTGAGGCGCGTAACCCTCGGGCGAGGATCAAGCCGAAGACGGCGAGCAAGCCCACGGTCCCGATGAGACCCGTCTCTTCCGCAATTGACGCGTAGATAAAATCCGAGATGGCAACCGGTACCAGTTCGGGGCTTCCCAGCCCGGGTCCGCGTCCTTCCAATCCGCCATTGGCTACTGCAAGCAAAGACTGAACGATCTGGTATGACCCGCCTTGAGGATCGTTCCATGGGTTGAGCCATGAGTTGAAACGGGCGTGAATAATGTCCACAAAAAAGTAACCAGCAAATGCAACAATGATGAGCAGAAGCGAACTGATGATGAGCACGCGTCTGCGTCCGGTTGCAAGGTAAATGAGTACCATGTAAAGAGCGATGAAGATGGACGCCGTGCCGAGGTCGCGCTGGAAGACAAGGAGCATTGTGGCGAGACCGATCAGGATCAGTGTGGGATAGATCAGCGGAAATGTCCGCAGGCGGATGGGGAGCCAGTCTGCGAGATAGGCTGAAAGATACGCGATGAGCAGAAGTTTCAACGGTTCTGACGGTTGAAAATAGATCCCGCGCAGACCGAGCCATAGCCTGGGACCATACCCGATGGGATTCGTTCCAAAAACAAGTGTGAGACTTGTAAGTAATAGTCCGCCAGTGAGGAGCAGGTATTTGTATTTTCTCAGGAACTGCAGTGTTCCGGGAAGCCGTAGTCCGATCAGGAAAACCAATATCCCAACGCCAAACCATAGCGTTTGTCGTGCTCCATTGACCGGGTCCAACCGCCAGACCGTGAGAATGCCCCAGCCACTCAGCAGTGCGGCGGAAGGGAACAGGTATGGGTCTGCATCGGGCAATCGCCTGGTAATGGACCGATGGGTATACAGAATCGCCACGCACCAGACCGCGAATCCGATCCAATGCGACCAGCGCAGGTCTGCATCCATGGATCGGACGCGGACAGCCGGTGATAGTGTGATATTGAGCGCCTGCAGAAATAAAAAGACCGTTGCGATATTCAGCAGGTTGCGCTGTATTGCCCTGTTCATTGGCTAAAGATATTTGTTGATGAGCAGGTCCAGTTTTTGACGCGTTTCGGGAGGAATCACATCTTTGCGGGTAATCAGTGCCGTTGCGAGCGCATGCCGGCACTGACAATTGTGTTGGCGGTTCAAATTGACTGCCAGAGTCTGTACAGCCTTTTGGGCGATCGCCGTGTTTTTGTGCAGAGTCTGGATCACCATTTCAACTGTGACCGGTTCTTCACTGACATGCCAGACATCATAATCGGTGACATGTGCCATGGTGGCATAACAGATCTCCGCTTCGCGCGCGAGGAACACTTCGGGCGAGGCTGTCATGCCGATGATGGACATTCCCCAGGAGCGGTATGTTTGGGATTCTGCCTTCGTCGAGAATCGCGGACCTTCGATCGTGATGAATGCCCCGCCGCGATGGACCACGCCTCCTGCCGCGCCGACGGCTGATTCCAATTGATCGGAAAGATCTGCGCAGAAGGGGTCCGCCACGCTGACGTGTGCAACAATACCCTCGCCAAAAAAGGTGCGGGCGCGTCCGTGTGTGTTGTCGTAGATCTGATCGGGAATGACGATATGCCCCGGTGCAAATTCCTCCTGCAACGATCCGCAGGCGCTGATGCTGACAATCCGTTCCACTCCCAGGGATTTCAGGGCATAGATATTGGCACGGTAGGGAACTTCACCAGGCATGATGTGGTGGCCGATGCCATGCCGCGCAAGGAAAGCGACCTTCAATCCCTCCAGGGTGCCGGTGACAATGGGCGCGCTCGGTTTGCCGAAGGGCGTTTCCACATTTAGTTCATGGACGGCCTGTAGCCCGGGCATTTCATACAAACCCGAGCCTCCAATGATCGCAAGGACTGCTTGTTCTGTCATGACATACCTCCTGTGTGAAGTTGCCCGGCGGATGGACGATCGTCACCAGACTCCATTCGCACACGGAAAATTGTACCGCCACATTTGAATTCATCACCTGTGGTCAATACGGTCGGGATATTCAGTTTTTCATCGTTGAGAAAAGTGCCGTTTGTAGAGTTGAGGTCTTCGATCCACCACTGACCATGATGGAAAGTGAGATGTGTGTGATGGGCAGAGATGGACTCATCTGCCACCGCGAGGTCGCAATTCCTATCGCGGCCGATCAGGATCTCTTTCTTTGTAAACCGGTTAGGGGTTGTTTGCCCCTCTCCCGTGACAAGGTCCAGATTGATACCGGGGGGAATCTGCGAAATCAAAACACCTGTTTGTTGTCTGAGTTCCTGCCAGAGGACTAGAAGCGCCCGCCCCAAAAAGTAATACAGCGTAACTGCCAGGGCAATCCGCAAAGCCAGGGCGACGGTAGCAATCATTTTTTCTTATTGTCTATCTTGAGCCTGTCCGTTCTTATATCCACGGTTTGCTGGTTGAGCGCGGCAGTCGGCCTGTCACTTGTGCCTGGTTCCCCGCCATCGAGAGGCGATGTGCCGGCAAGGTCGGGGCGTGGAGGAGGATTATCCTGCCCAAAGATCAATGCCACTCCGGCGAGGGAGATCACGTCACCCGGATAGAGGACCGTCTGGCTGGTACGCTGTCCGTTCACAAAGGTGCCGCCGGTGGAGTTCAGGTCAAAAAGGACGAAACGTCCCTTTATGGCGCGGAGTTGGGCATGGTTGCGTGAAACGCGAGGGTCATCGATCACAAGGTTGTTTTCAAGCCTGCGGCCGATGTTCACGACCGTTTCGGTCAATGGATGTACTTTCACGCCCTCGATGATCAGGAAGGCGTTATCGGGAATATTTTCAGCGACCTCGGCATTTTCCTGTGATGTGACCTGCATGCCTTGTGTATCTGCCACCGGTTCCAATTTATGTGATGCGATCACGTTAATCTCGTCCGGGGCATACGTGTCGTCTGTGGTGATGGTAATGGTTGGTTGTGAAAGGAATTTCAACCCCACATCCCCGCCAGCCTTTAAAATGATGTTGTTCAAGATATCCAGGGTTTTTTGTTCCCTCCAGATGGTGGACGAGTCTGCGGCTACGATCAGCGTGAAGACGTTGGGAGCTATGGCGCCCTGTTCCTGTTGTTCAATGATGTTTTGTTTAAAGGCGGCGGCCAGACGCTGGATCATTCGATCTTCCATTTTTAACCCCGGAAGGATTCCCATCAATTGATCTTCCACTAACGACTGCAGCCTGGTTTCCAGTTGTTCCAGATTAAGCTTCATGAAGGCAACCTTGATGTTTAATATAAGAATTGTAAGGTATTATAGAGGCGGGACGAGAAAACCGCAAGTTACATTACGCTTAAAGATTTAGAGTGAGCCAATGCCACTGCGGCAATTGGGGCAAATGGTTTCATCATTTGTAATGACAAACCCACAATGATGGCAGGTAGTGGGATGCGAGTCGCCAAGCGGCGCGCCGCAGGCGATGCAGGAGCCTTCACCAAGTGGATTGGCGGTGCCGCAAAAGTCGCAGGTAACACGGGAGAGACGGTCAGACAGGGCATGGGACGCTCCAAGCGTAGATACTGCACGGTCAATCGCTTTCCAGACGTTTTCGCTGAGTTGGATGTTTTCTATATCCTGGGCGAGATCATCCAATCTGCCGAGCAGGCTGAACGGGTTGCGCAGTGCGGAAATGGCAGTCTGCCCCAGGCTTGCCGCGACTCCCAGCCAGGCTTGTTGACCGAGTTCCACCATGATGCCGTCTTCCACTTCCTGAATGGAGATAGTAAGAGCGGTTTGCCCGCCAGACATCGATCCCATGCGGGTGGCGATCTGGACTGCCATTTTCCCCTGATTACCGACCACCTGTGCATGCAGGTTGCCCCGGTTGAATTCAGCCATCAGGGCTTGTGTGATATCGTTTGGTTTGATGTTCCCGTGAAATATTCGTCTGTCCATGTTTTCGATTATAATCCTTTAACAAGCGACGACGTTTTGTCGTCGTATTCCATCTCTTCCAGAATATCTACGCAATGAAACGATTTTTGTTTAAGACCTTCCTGGGTTTATTAACGGTGTCAGGCTTGGGACTGGGTATGTTCCTTTTACCGAATCGGGCTCAGGCTTATCAAGACCCGCCCACACAGACCGGCATCTTCATTACTGTCACCTATACCGAGCCAATGAACGTACGCGGTGGTCCCGGCACATCCTACGATATCCTGGGGCAAATATCCCCGGGCGATATCCTGCCTGCCTTGGGCATATCGCCGGGGCGCGAATGGATCCAGGTTGCATATCCCCTCGGACCTGGAGGGGTGGGTTGGGTATATGCATCCTATGTGAGTGTTTCAGGCGGGGAACTTCGCATTGTGGAACCTCCGCCGACCCAGACGCCGTTGGTGACTTCAACATTCGACCCTACTCTTGTGGCGGCATTTAATATCCAGCCGACCCAGACGCGCATGCCCACCTTCACTCCGCCGCCGCCTTTGACGATCCCGCAATTCACGGAGACCGAACCGGTAAATGCGCCTAAAATTCCATCGGGTATTTTTGTAGTCACTCTTGGGATTCTCGGTTTGGTCGGATTGTTGATTTCATTTATCTTGCGAAAGTAATGAACAAAACAAACTCGATCCATGGGATGAGAGTTACCATCGGCTTGGTCGTGATTTTTGTTTTCGTGTTTCTGGGAATGTTTGGATTTAACCAGCCGCGGGCTGTCCATGCCCAGCAACCGACCGGTTCCATCCCGACGGTGACAGGCACGCCCGAAGGTCCCACAGTAACTGTTGACCCGAGCCTTACTCAGGGTGTGCTGGTATACGCCGGACCGAGCACGTTCGATTACCTGCCGGTTGGTTATCTGCTTGCAAACGAAACTGTCCCTGCGCTCGGGCGGGCAACTGGCAAGAATGACTGGATCCAGATTTATTATCCGGGTGTTCCTGGTTCTGTGGCATGGGTGTACGCGCTTTATGTATCTTTGTCGCCGGGGGCTTTTCTCCCGGTCGTGGAAATTCCCGCCACGCCCACTCCGAACTCGACGCCAACCATCAACCCGACTCTCGAAGCCGCGTTTATCGGACAACAGACACCCACTCGTTTACCGACGTTCACGCCTCCTCCGCCCCTTGACCTGCCCCTGTTTACCGACGTTGTCCCCGCTCAAAGAACTGGCGTCCCGACCGGATTGATCATCCTCAGCCTTGGACTGTTTGGGTTCTTTGGGGCAGTGATCTCGTACCTGCGCGGCAGGTAACAAAAAAGACCGGTCAACCGGTCTTTTTTGTTGTCGTGTGATGTTGAATTAGTTCTGGCAGGAGCAGGAACCGCCGCAATCGCATCCGCCATCGTCATGGGAATGGCTTTTGACGTTCGGGCTGTCCACTGCGAAACCGGCACCGCGGACGGGGTCGTTGACAAAGTCAACGGTCGCGCCGCGCAGATATTCAATGGAAACTTCATCCACAAGCACTTTGACGCCATTGGTATCCACTGCGGTATCCACATCGCGGAAATTGTTATCAAGTGCCATTCCAAAACTCACGCCACAGCATCCGCCGCCGGCAACATACACTCGCAGTGCATATCCCTCCAGTTTGCGTTCGGCAAGTATGTTCTTGACGGCATTTGAAGCCGCTGTTGTCAGTGTAATTATGGCGGTTTCGGCGGATGTAACTTTCTTTGTTTCAAGTTCTTGCAACATGTTTTCTCCTTTGGGAGCGGAAGTTGACAGATATTATCAAAATTGATCAAGACTGTCAACATAAAAATACGCGATCAGGCGGATGCCTGCCCCGGAGAAATACAAAACTGTCGGACGTGAGGATCGAGACCTGTTTTTGAATCATGAAGAGCGGCGGCATTTGTTTGACTCTCGACTTCTTGTTGTGTATACTCAGCCCACCTACGCGGCTTGGCGGTAACTTCCGCTCCATCACAAAAATAGTCCTGCTTTTGAACTGTTCTGTTTTAGATGATATTTGGTTTTTCTTCCCTGGAATTCAAGTGCTATAAGCACTGAATTGTTTAAAATCCCAAATTTCTCGGAGGTTGCATGGATATTCTTTCGTTGGGCAGTCGTCATGGCTTGAATAGCTTTGAACAGGTTGCCATCATCCTTGTACTGGCGGCGGCGTTTATCAGCCTGGCGTATGCCTGGTGGTTACGCAGTACCGTGCTCAAGAACGATAAAGGCACCGCCAAAATGCAGGAAGTCTGGAACGCCATCCGCATTGGCGCAGACTCCTATCTTAACCGGCAGTTAAAGACCATTTTGCCGTTGATCGGTGTTTTGACGGTCGTCATGTTCTTTAGCGTTTATGTTGTTCCACCGAGTCTTGAAGCTCAGGAAGAATTCAAGGCTTTTGGAGCACAAGGGGTGACATTTATTATCGCCATTGGACGCACCATTGCTTTTATCATGGGCGCGTCCTTTTCGTTAATCGTTGGTCAGTGGGGCATGCGCATGGCGGTGCAAGCCAATGTGCGGGTTGCTTCCGCCTCCCGGCGCGGCTTTAATGAAGCCTTGTCGATTGCTTATTATGCCGGAACGTACACCGGGATGCTCACGGATGGTTTGGGCTTGCTCGGTGGTACCGTGATCTTCATCATCTTTGGCAAGGCTGCTCCTGACGCACTGCTCGGCTTTGGCTTTGGCGGCACTCTGCTGGCGCTCTTTATGCGTGTGGGCGGCGGTATCTATACCAAGGCGGCGGATGTTGGCGCTGACCTCGTGGGCAAAGTTGAAAAAGACATTCCGGAAGATGATCCCCGCAACGCCGCAGTGATCGCCGACCTGGTCGGTGACAACGTCGGTGACTGCGCTGGTATGGCCGCGGATATCTTTGAGTCTTACGAAGTCACGATTGTCTCCGGCTTGATCCTCGGTCTGGCCCTGGTGGCGGCGACTGGCGATTTGAAGTGGATCGTCTACCCGCTCATCATCCGTGCGGTCGGCGTGATTTCATCCATCATCGGAACTTTTACGGTGCCGATTTGGGAAAAGGTCAACCTGCCCTTGATTGGCCGCGCGCATGACGCCGAAGAGTCGATGTTCCGTTCCTATGAAGTTTCGAGCATTTTCACCATCGTGGTCTCCTTCTTCCTCGCGAACAGCTATGCTGATGACTGGCGTCTCGCGGCGTTGACGGCTGTGGGTGTCGGTCTCGCAGTTGCCTTTAACCCATTGACTTCCTACTTTACTTCCACCAAGAAGGCTCCAGTCAAGGAAATCGTCGCTTCGACCAATACCGGTCCCGCGACGACCATTCTCTCCGGTCTTTCGGTCGGCATGGAATCGAGCGTTTGGGCGCTGGTGGTGATTGTGATCAGCTTTATCGTCGGCATCCTGCTCTATAGCGGCGATGGCCCTCAGTATGTGCTGTATGCGATTGCCATGATCGGTATCGGTATGCTTAGCCATACCGGTAACAACGTTGCCATGGACTCTTTTGGTCCCATCTCCGATAATGCCAATGGCATCGGTGAAATGGCATGGCACGATATGGAAGACAAAAACACCAAAGATGCCCGCCAGATCATGGCTGATCTCGATGCGGTGGGGAATACCACCAAAGCCATTACCAAGGGTGTGGCGATCGCTTCGGCGGTAATTGCGGCGGTCTCGCTCTTCGCTTCTTACATCACGGATGTGGGACGCGTGCAGACCCAATTGGGCGCGGTGGTGATGGACTCGATCCGCGTTTCGGATACCCGGGTCTTTGTTGGCTTGCTGTTGGGCGGCGCTTTGCCCTGGCTGTTCTCCTCGCTCTCCATCCGCGCTGTCAGCCGCGCGGCAGGTCAGATCGTGGAAGAGGTCCGCAACCAGTTCAAGATCCCGGGCATTATGGAAGGCACCAAGACCCCCGATTATGCCCGTGTTGTCGGTATTTCCACTGCTTCCGCCCAGAAGGAACTGATTCCGCTCGCGACGATTGCAGTGCTGATGCCGCTGGTGGTTGGTTTGGTACTGCAAGTTGAAGCCCTCGGCGGTTTCCTTGTGGGTATCATTCTCTCAGGCCAACTGCTGGCAGTTTTCCTCTCGAATGCCGGCGGTGCCTGGGATAATGCCAAGAAATCCATCGAAGATGAGCCGCGCGACCTGGTCAAGAACACCGGTAAAGGCTCGGAACGTCACAAAGCAGGTGTGGTGGGTGATACTGTCGGTGATCCAATGAAGGATACCGCTGGTCCGGCGCTTAACCCGATGATCAAAGTTGCCAACCTGGTTTCACTGCTGGCTGCGCCGATCATCGTCAAGTACCCGATGCAGAACGCGGACGGTTCCATCAATTGGATTGTTGCCATTGTAGCTGTTGCTTTACTTGCCGCCACCGCTTGGGCGATCTTCCGCTCCAAGTCTCCGGTTAAAGAGTTGAAGACCGTGTAAATCCGGTCAACAGAACAAGGTTATTAATATTTCTGGGAGCCTGTCGAGAGACAGGCTTCTTGATTTAATGTCCGCATCTGAATAGAACCGCGAAGGGGATTGCTTCGTCGCTTCGCTTCTTTAGTAGGGATACGGCAGGACGTACCATAGCATTACCAGGAACATAAAAGTATTGCCTGCCAGCACGCAGATGTGCCAGATCTCATGGTTTCCAAAATACGGTGGGAAGGGATTGGGTCTTCCGTTGGCAAAGATCAACGCGCCGATGGTGTAGAAGAGTCCGCCCGCGATGAGCAGGGACAGGGCTCCGGGACCAAGCTCTCGGTAGATGGGACCGATCAGGAAAACAATGATCCAGCCCATCAGGAGGAAAGAGGCGTTCGACATCCAGACGGGGATCTTTGTGAAGAAGATGGACTTCAAGGTGATGAAGAAAACCGCCAGACTCCAGATGATCCCGAATAAGACCCAGCCGGTCGAGCCGCTGAGGATCGTGAGACAGAAGGGGGTGTAGGTGCCAGCGATGAGAATGTAGATGGCGTCGTGATCGAGGATGCCAAAGACGCGCAGGTACTTGTTGAATAGCAGAAAGAAGTGCAGGAGACAACTGAATAGGAATGAAAGGAACAGGCTGACACCGTAGATGGCAAACCCCACCACGTGGGCGGGTTTTCCGGCGATGGCGGCGAGCGTCACCAGCACGGCAAGTACCGAAATGGACAGGATCGCGCCGACCAGGTGGCTGATGGCGTTGAAGTATTCGTTGCTGTCCGGCGAGGAGATCGAAGGGTCGAGGGGTGGTTTTTGGAGGGACATGCAGGCGAGTATAACGTATGTCCATCGGTGGTTGTACAGTGATATAATCCCGCTCATGAAACAGACGAACAGGTTATCCTCTGCCGCTCAAGCCGCCGCTGCTGCCGTTACATGCGCGTTCTGCGACCCTGTCCTGGCTTGAGACTGAATGACGACATTCAAAGTCCCGAAACCGACAGGTTCGGGACTTTTTCTTTGTTCCTTATTCATCATTCTGCCTTCTGCATTTGGTAGTTGGTATAATTCGCCAGTCATCATCATAATTTTGGAGTACTCATGAGCAAAAAACTAACCGGCAACGAAATCCGCCAAACCTTCATAGACTTCTTCGTCGAACACGGACACACCGCCGTGCCGTCGATGTCGCTCGTCCCGGGCGGGGATGCCACGCTTCTTTTCACCAACTCGGGCATGGTCCAATTCAAGGACGTGTTCATCGGCACCGATAAGAAGCCCTACACCCGCGCCGTCGATTCGCAAAAGTGTGTGCGCGTAGCGGGCAAGCACAACGACCTTGAAGACGTTGGGCGCGATGACACGCATCACACCTTCTTTGAAATGCTCGGTAACTGGTCGTTTGGCGACTACTACAAAAAGGAAGCCATCGCCTGGTCGTGGCAGTTGCTCACCGATGTCTGGGGCTTGCCCAAGGACAAACTCTACGCCACCTGCTTCGAAGATGACAAAGGCAACGTCCCGCGTGACGATGAAGCCGCCGACATTTGGAAGGAACAGCCCGGCTTCGACCCATCGCATGTGCTCTTCTTCGGGCGCAAGGAAAACTTCTGGCAGATGGCAGAGTTTGGTCCGTGCGGACCGTGCTCGGAGATCCACATCGATCTCGGCGAAGAGCGCGATAACCTGCGCGGCACGGAACATCGTTGCGGTGTGAATGGCGAATGTACGCGCTTCCTCGAGCTGTGGAACAACGTCTTCATCCAATACAATCTCTTCGAAGACGGGCGCCTCGAGCCGCTTCCCGCCAAGCATGTTGATACCGGTATGGGCTTCGAGCGCATCGTCTCGGTCCTGCAGGGCGTGGACTCGAACTACAAGACCGATCTCTTCACCGGCTCGCTGGATGTCCTGCGCTCGCTCACCGGTCACAGCGAAAAAGAAATGCTCGAAAACTTCACGCCTTACCGCGTCATCTGTGACCATGCCCGTTCTGCCGCGTTCCTCATTGCAGACGGCGTCGTGCCCGGCAACGGCGGACGCAACTACGTCACGCGCATGATCATCCGGCGCGCGGCGCGCTTCGGCACCAAGATCGGACTCAACGAACCGTTCCTTGCCAAAGTCGCGGAAGCGGTGATCGCAGAATACGGCGGCTTCTACCCCGAACTGGAAAAGAACAAGGCGACCATTCTCGACAATTTAACTCGGGAAGAAATCCGCTTCGCACGCACGGTGGAAGCTGGTACCGCTCATTTGGAGAATCTACTCTCCGGGCTTCGTTCCGCCAACCAGACCATCCTTGACGGTCACAAAGCCTTCGACCTGTACGCCACCTACGGTCTGCCCTTCGAGATCTCGCGCGACATCGCCCGCGAGCAGGGACTCGACGTGGACGAAAAAGGATTCACCGAAGCCAGGGAAGAACACGCCAAAGCCTCCGGCGGCGGCAAAGCCATGGGTAAGACCGGTGGTGAAGATGCGGAGTTCTTCGCGAATATTTTGAAAAATTTACAACAAGCCAAAAAACTGGGCGAACACGGCATCGAGTACGACCCGTACAACAGCACAAAAGTGGAAGGCGAAGTCCTGGCATTGACCGTCAACGGCGAATCGGTTTCATCTGCTTCGTTGGATGATCAGGTAGAGGTTATCCTGCCGAAGACCGGCTTCTACATCGAAGCGGGCGGACAGGTCAATGACGAAGGCTATATTCGCTCTCTCGGTCAGGGCGATTGGCAAATCGAAGTAACGGATACTCGCAAACCATCCGCGGGCGTGATCGTCCACATGGGCACGGTCATCTCCGGTCAGCCGAAAGTGGGCGACAAAGCCATTGCCGAAGTGGATATTGCCCGCCGCCACGACATCATGCGCAACCACACCGCGACTCATCTTCTCCACAAGGCACTGCATGAAGTGCTGGGTGACCATGCGCGGCAGGCAGGTTCGCTCGTTGCGCCGTCACACCTGCGCTTCGACTTCACCCAGCCCGATGCAATGACACCCGAACAGATCGAACGCGTCGAAAAAATGGTGAATGAAGCGATTGCGGAAGACATGCCCGTCCACAAGGAGACCAAATCGCTGGATGACGCCAAAAAGGAAGGCGCGATGGCGCTTTTCGGCGAGAAGTACGGCGAGACCGTCCGCACAATTTCCATTCTCGAAGACGAGAATGATAAATACTCCTACGAACTTTGCGGCGGCACGCATCTTGAGCGCACTTCCGATATCGGCGCATTCCTTATTGTCAGCGAAGGCTCGGCGGCGGCAGGCATCCGCCGTATCGAAGCGGTGACCGGGCGCGGCGCGTATGACCTGATCAACAGACGCTTCAAACTGCTCAAGAACACGGCGGGCGCGTTAAAGTCATCCATCGAGGAGGTGCCGTTGAAAGTGGAGTCCCTGCAGGATGAAGTCTCCGACCTCAAGAAGGAAGTCGCCAACCTGCGCGCGCAACAGGCACTTTCAACCTTCAACCTGCAGATTTCCAACGTTCAAACCGTGAAGGATGTCAATGTGCTGGCGATGGAGATCCCCGCCTCGAACGTGGACACCCTGCGTATGCTGGCGGACAAGTTCCGCGAGAGATACCCCAAAGCGGGGGCAGCTGTCCTCGTAACAGGAACAAGCGTAATCGCAGTCCTGACCGAAGATCTCGTCAAGAAAGGGCTGAAAGCAGGCGATCTCATCATGGGCATCGGCGGCAAAGGCGGCGGACGTCCCAACCTGGCGCAGGGAAGCCTATCGGGTGACGCGAAAGAGGCGTTGGCGAAATTGCCAAAGGTCCTGGAAGAAAAATTGAAATAACGTAGGGGCGGGGCGACCCGCCCCTTTACATTTTTAGAATCACCCCACCCAAGCCATTCAACCGAATGGCTTTTTCTTTTGCATCATCCCCACCCGACAACTTGAAAATACATTCCGAATGTTCGATGGGGACTTCCCTTGCCTGTTCCGTAAAATTCAACAGGATGGAAATTTTCTGATTGCCCAATCTCCTGACATATCCAAGCACGCCATTGGGCAGACCATCCATGAGTTCGAGCGAGCCCTCCCGCATTACCGCTTCCTCTTTGCGGATTTTTCCCAAAGTGCGAACAACGTTCAACAATGAAGTTTTATCCCCGTCTTCATTCTCCACATTGATTGCCGTGTAATTTCCATGCACGGGCAGCCACGTCTTTTCAGCGGATGAGAAACCGGCATTCATGTTCCCGTCCCATTGCATCGGTGTGCGGACTTCGTCACGGTTGATGAGCACACCCAGCCGATCAGGGATGAATCTTGGGATGAACGCGAATTTGTGCGGGATGGGGTCCAGCGCGGTCTTGAAGGGGAGGCGCGA
>JBFYRY010000362.1:0-3360 GCA_041302025.1 Chloroflexota bacterium
CCCACCGGCGCAACGCCGATGGTTCTGGGGATCAAATCCATCTCCTCCAAAACCTCGGCGATCAAGCGATGCGCCACCCCATGCGTGCAACCGGGGCAGTAGTGGGTGGGGGTATCGGTAAAGCCTTCAGGTCGATCGTAAACTAAATTATTCGGAGCAGTCATTTTTACCTCTCAAGGACAGATGCCATACGCGTCTGCCAGGCATCGCGTGGATCGCGGCCAGCCGACCATTGTCCGGCGGCGATGCGATGGATCTCACCCAGGATTTCATCCGGGAACGGGACCACGCCGCCCGTCCGTCCGTAAAATTCAACAGGGACGAGTCCGCGCACGGCGAGTCGGACATCATCGAACATCTGCCCCATGTTCATCTCGGTGACGAGGAACCCGCTCACGCGCCCTGCCAGTTGCTCAATGACCTGATACGGATACGGGCTGACAGTGACCGGGCGCAACAAGCCAACCTTGATCCCCTCCGCACGTGCCGCGCGGACAGCCGAAAGCGCCACACGTCCCGCGGTGCCAAAGCCGATCACGACAAACTCTGCGTCGTCGAGGAAATATTCCTTGTAACGCACTTCGTTGGCTTGCACTTCCTGCCAGCGTTTACCGAGGCGGAAGTTCGCAACTTCCTCAGCGGGCGGATCAATATAAATCGAGGAAAGGATGCGCCGTTCGCGATTGATCGCGCCGTTCGTCGCCCACTCAAAATTTCGGTCCACGATCGGTTTCATTTCGGGCATCTCAGCCGGTTCCATCATCTGACCGATGGAGCCATCCAGGATGACCATACAGATCATGCGATATTTTTCCGCCAGATCGAACGAAAGACCCATCAAGTCAATGGCTTCCTGCACCGAGGCGGGCGCCAGCACGATGCGCGGGTAATCACCGTGTCCTCCGCCGTGGACAGCCTGGTTATAGTCCGATTGCGCGGGCGCGATGTTGCCGAGACCCGGTCCGCCGCGCATCACGTTGACCAGCACCGCGGGGATTTCGGTCCCGGCGATGTACGAAAGCCCTTCCATCATCAGGCTCACGCCCGGGCTGGAGGAGGTGGACATGACGCGCGCACCCGTGCATGCCGCGCCGTAGACCATGTTGATCGCGCCAAGTTCAGACTCGGCCTGCACGAAGGCGCGTCCCAGTTCGGGCATGCGCCGCGAGAGGTATTCCAGGATCTCGGTCTGCGGCGTGATGGGATAGCCGAAGTAAGCCTGCAATCCCGCGCGTACCGCCGCTTCCGCGATGGCTTCGTTGCCTTTCCATAGTTCTTTGGGCATATGTTTCTCCGTAAAAATATGTAGGGACACACCTTGGTGTGTCCCTACGATTTATTATGCAGGTGTGGGTACTGCTTTGGTAATTTCGCGATACACGGTGATCGCCGCGTCGGGACAGACCAGCGCGCAGATGGCACACCCCGTGCATCCGTCCTTGAACGTGTGCGCGGGGTGGTATCCCTTTGGGGTAAGCCTCGACATGTCCAGTTCCATCACCCCTTGCGGACATGCGCTAATGCAGAGTTCGCATCCTTTACAGTAGGTATCGCTGACTTCGATCCAACCTTTTGCAGGCATTGGCACTCCTTATTTGAGAAGTTTGACAATAATTAGCGGAATACTCCGCCACCCTGATTATGACTTTATTGACGGCTGGAGTGTAGTGCCATGCGTCACACGCGGGGGCATACATTTATCATCTCCCAACGAAGGTGTTTTGTGCGCTGTCTTTGCGTCTGATTGAATCGAGAAGAGCGGTTAAATGCCCGCTGCTCTTTTTGAAAATCAGGGGGGACCTGACTTTACAACGGTGACTGGTTGATTTTTAGTCCTGGGTTGCGGGGTCTTTTCCCAATAGGAGTAGACGTGCTCGAAATTCGATGACCTGTGCAGTGAAGTGACAATGCCCTTGATTGTTGCTGTTTTCCCTTTCATGGCCGCCAGCAACTCTGCCCGGGTCAGATAGGCGGTATTGGTGTTGTGCCAGACATCCGCCAGGTCAGATGCGGATTGAATGCCAAATTTCCTGAATTCGTCCACAAGGCCCGAGTCGCTTGCATAGCGGATCAACAGGGCTTTATCCACCCAGTCAACAATCGTATTGGGCGGGTAACGCAAGTGCGATAACAGATCCAAAAGGTTGGCGCTGGTCAGGTCGTCCACATTTTCGATCCCCTCCTCCCCTAGCCTGTCTGCATGGAAGATGTTGAGGCCGGGGATGGATGTCAGTTTTAAATCTTTTCCGAAATCGTCTTCCTCTTTTTTGTTCAATGTGAAGATTTTGTATAACTTGATGTTTTTGATCAAAGTCTTCCATAACCATTGCACGATCCTCATCGTAAAGATTCCGGTGAAGAAACCGAGTATGGGGGTGAGCCAGCTTTGGTTCGGATCCACCCATGCCTTGGGCAGTGCGATGATGAGAACAAGTGCCATGATCCAACTGCTGAGAATACGCGATGTGGCGAACATGAAGTTTTTGGGTTGGAGGTCGGAGTTGAGATACCGCCGGACCAGTCCTTGTATGGACCAGAAATGCGCGCCAAGGAAGGTGAACGTGAACAGGGATCCCGCCTCAACGATGTTTCGAATATAAGACACAAGCCCGTTCTGTATCATGGACGCAAATCCATGATACTCTGTGCCATTGATTGTCACCGGCGCCCCGCCCGTGATGGAATTTGGGAAGAAAACCACCATCCACCCGATGAAACTGATGAATGAGAAACATAGAACCGGAAGGGTGAATGTCAATGGGCCATAATAGTCTTCGAACCGTCGGGCGAATATATGCGCCAGAAACTCCTCATCTTTCATGTTTTGTGAAAAGATCGGGTCTGTTGCCTTCCCCATCATTTTTTCGAATTCCATCGAGTCCTGGAGCAGTATTATTATGTTCATCCGCTGTAACGACGCCCACACATCCCCTTTCATGCGTTCCCGCTGTTGCCCCGTAAAGAGCGAAAAAACCATAATGAAAGGAAACAATGCGTTGAAGACCGCCAGTAGTACGACTGTGACACTGATGATGATGGATTCCCAGGATGTATGCCAGACCCCGCTTACCGGCAGTCCTACCTGCGGCAGGGACCTTTGGATTCCCATGGTCATCAAGTAAGTGAAGGCACCACATAGAACAAGAACCACCAGGCCGAGAACCCAGATCTGCCAATTTTTGTTTTTCATAAGCCGCCTCCTTTTGAATCATTATAGGGGGTTTTGAGACAAAATTCAATACGACAAAAAACAGGATTCAGAACCTGAATGTATCCCTGGTGAATGTCCTATTTGCAAGTGGTAGAATCAAATCATGATTTTCCTTTGGAGGATGAAATGAAAAACGTAGTTATCGTGGA